>JBLIBC010000141.1:0-6996 GCA_047632015.1 Glaciecola sp. | reverse complement strand
TGTATTCAATTCCGTGAGATTTCGCTAGAACAACCAATACTATTGCGACCGCTCCTGTAGCTCCTGAAATCATTCCAGGACGCCCTCCAAAAACTGAAGTAACTAATCCCATTATGAAACCAGCATACAGTCCGGTAAGTGGTGAAAGTCCAGCTATCATGGCAAATGCTACAGCTTCTGGAACCAAAACCAATGAAACTGTTAATCCAGCTAAAATTTCATTTTTGTAATTTACTTTTTGAGAGAAGTCGAATAAATTGAATAACTTTTTCATACAGACGGTTAGCTAGCTTTCTATTAATTTGCGGGTGCAAAAATAGTTAAATAAAAGGAGGGAGCTAAGCTTTTTTGATAATGTAAACCACTGAACTGCATTTTTTTACATTCAACAGTGACTTAAGAAAGGAGATTTTTCCTGTGATGAACCCCATGATGGCATTTCCTCCTTTGTATTTTTCGCTTAAAAGAGACACGTAAAATGAGTCAAATGGTAGTCGGTGATGTTTCACAATTTTTAATTGATGTTTTTCCATTAATTTACTCATGGTGGCAGGAGTGAAATGCCACAAGTGAATTGGTAAATCCCATGCTGCCCAATGTTTTCCGTAACGTTTAGCATCGTGCGAATCGTAATTAGGTACTGCAACGACTAGCGAACCATTAGGCTTTAATGCGGCTTTTATTTTGGTCAAATAGCCGTCTAAATCATGAACATGCTCTAACACGTGCCACATGGTAATTGAGTTATATGAACTGTCAGGTAAGCTGTTTAAATGAGCTGGTTTATTTACTGTTAAGTTGAATTTTTCCGCTCCGTATTTTCTTGCTTTCTCATCCTGTTCAATGCCTTGGCAGTCCCAGCCGTGGTTATTCATTTCGTTTAAAAAATATCCTGTTCCACAACCAATATCAAGTAGTTTTCCTTTAGGAGCTGCGTTGGTTACCATTTTCCTTTTTTGACCCAACATGTAGCTCCTTACGGTATGGTACACCTTGAAAAACAAGCCCTTTTGTGTGTCTGAATGAGAAACGTATTTTTCACTTTCATAGTAAGGGCCTATGTTTTCGAGGTCAGGAATGTTTTGGGTAAAGGTAAAGTCACAGCCTGCGCATTTTACAACATCAAAGGATTCTCCTGTGTGAGAATAATCTTTTCCTTCAAAAAATGGTTGAATATTTTCACTACTGCAAACAGGACAATTTTTATGAAATACGTTACTCATGTAGTTGGTTCTGAATATTTTTGGGGGTAAATATACTGAACTAAGCTTTAAACCAAGTAACTTTAAAATGTAAATGAATTGAATCTGTTTAGCCCATGTCAAAGTCTAATTTTTTATCAAGTTTCCTGGGGCAAGTTGCAAATCAGCCACTTGCCATTGCTGTTGAATTTGCGAAGGACAAGGCGACTTATGAGGAGCTGTATAACCAGAGTTTAAAAGTGTGTAAGTACTTAAGGTTACATGCGGATGGGGAAGTTTTTATTGGAATTGAAACAAAGCAAAGTATTCAAAATTACGCCAACATCATAGGTGTTTGGATGTTTGGCGCCGCATATGTGCCATTGAATTCAGCCTGCCCACAAAAGATGGTTGATCAAATGGTGGTTGACCTAGGAATCAAAACGATATTATCAAATGAAGTCGTTCGCGAATCAAATTTGGAGGCGTCAAATGACGGCCTAAACAGTACTGTCAGTAGTGAAATTGCTTATGTAATTCACACTTCTGGAAGCACGGGAAATCCAAAATCGGCATTAGTGACTCACGGTAACTTAAACGCTCTTACTTCGCATTACTTAAATAAAGACCAGTATGAGTTTAGTGCGAATGATCGGTTTTTGCAAAGTTACGACTTGAGCTTTGATGTCTCTGTGTTTTGTTTTGCTATTCCGTTAATGCTTGGAGCGACTGTAGTTGTTCCACAAGATAAAGGGGTGCGATTTATGACCATTATTTCGAGTATTATAAAAGATAACATCACTGTTTGTAGCAATGTGCCTTCTGTGGCAAAATATGCCATGCCTCGTTTAAATGAAATTTCAATGAGTAGTTTAAGGTATTGCTTTTTTAGTGGAGAGGCGTTGCATGGAAGTTGGGCTAAAGCTTGGATGAAATCAGCAAGTGGAGCACAGGTATACAATTGCTACGGGCCAACGGAGACTACTGTAGTTTGCACAACGGAATTATTGAATGAGTTGGATTCAGCTTATTTTGAATCGAATGTTCCCTTGCCTTTAGGTCAACCATTTGAAAACATGAAGTTGGTAATAGATGATGGTGAAATATGTTTTAAGGGAACTCAAGTGTTCAAAGGTTATTTTGGTCAAACGGAAATTGATCATCTGAATTATTACCAGACCGGCGACTTGGCCAAGTTTGATGTAAATGGAAAACTGATTTTTCAAGGGCGAAAAGACGAGCAAGTTCAAATCAATGGATTTCGTGTGGAATTAGCTGCCATTGATGCTTTGGTTTTTAAAGAGTTTGGTTGTCAATCAAAAACCATAGTAGTTACCCACTTAAAAAAATCAGATCAATTGGTTACAGTAGTCGAGTCTGAATCAGACTTAATGATGCCAGGTGTGATAAGTTATTTGGGAACATATCTGCCAGAATACAGTGTGCCTACAGAAATACTAATTAAGCAAAAACTTCCTTTAAATTCTAATGGGAAATTGGATGTTAAGGGTCTGATAAATTGGGTACAAGGAGAGATTTAAGGGGAGTTCTAACTTACATTCAAACTTTTGCTCTTCTCTTTTGGACACAATTTCAAGATTGTGGCAACAATGTTTTTGGTGTCATACAAACATTCCGAGTGAAGCTCTTCCTGAGTTCCGTGCTCAATGAATCGATCTGGAATTCCTAAACGAGTAATTTGTGAAGAATAACCGTTGTCAACCATGAATTCGGTGACTGCACTTCCCATTCCTCCCATCAAACTACCGTCTTCAAGGGTGATGATTTTATCAAATTTGGTAAATACTTCGTGAAGTATCACTTCGTCAATTGGTTTAACAAACCTCATGTCGTAGTGAGCAACGTCAATTCCTTTCTCTTTAACTTGTTCGCAAGCGTCAATAGCATAGTTACCAACGTGACCTATACTTAGAACGGCAATATCATCACCGCTTTTTATTTTTTTACCAGTACCAATGCTTATTTCTTTAAAAGATGTCTTCCATTTTACCATGACACCTTTACCACGAGGATATCTAATTACAAAAGGACCCTTGTTTTCCAACTGTGAAGTGTACATGAGGTTTCTAAGTTCTTCCTCATTCATTGGAGCAGAAATGGTCAAATTTGGAATGCAACGCATGTATGAAATATCATATGCTCCATGATGAGTTGCTCCATCAGCTCCTGCAATTCCAGCTCGATCTAAACAAAATACCACATTCAAATTTTGCAAGGCTACATCATGAATTACTTGATCATAAGCTCTTTGCATGAACGAGGAGTATATGTTGCAAAAAGGAACCATTCCTTGCGTGGCTAATCCTGCTGAAAATGTAACAGCGTGTTGTTCTGCAATTCCTACATCAAAAGCCCTGTCTGGCATCGCTTCTAGCATGATGTTTAAGGAACAGCCAGAAGGCATCGCGGGAGTAACTCCCATTATTTTTTCGTTTTTTTCAGCCAATTCCACAATGGTGTGGCCAAATACATCTTGATATTTTGGTGGTTGCGGACTTTTAGGAGTCAATTTAATGATTTCCCCAGTGTCTTTGTTAAATAATCCTGGAGCATGCCACTGTGTTTGATTACCTAGTTCAGCTGGCTTAAAACCTTTTCCTTTCTTGGTTAAGCAATGTAAAATCTTTGGTCCAGGAATGTCTTTTAAATCTTCAAGAACTTTCACTAAGTGCTCCACATCATGGCCGTCTACAGGACCAAAATACCTGAAGTTTAAACTTTCAAACAAATTGGAATTTTCAAGTACTGCATTTTTTACAGCACTTTCAATTTTTGATGCTATAGCTTGAGCGTTAGGTCCAAACTTGCTCACTTTACCCAATAAATTCCAAATTTCTCCCTTGAATTTATTATAAGCGGAGGAAGTAGTGATGTCGGTTAAATATTCCTTTAAAGCTCCAACATTTGGATCAATTGCCATGCAGTTGTCGTTTAGGACAACCAGTAAATTACTGTTGGAAACTCCAGCATGATTCATTGCTTCAAAAGCCATTCCTGCTGTCATTGAACCATCACCTATTACTGCAATATGTTGTTTTTGATCGTCTTTTTTGTATTTGCTGGCAATGGCCATTCCAAGTGCGCTAGAAATAGAAGTGGATGAATGTCCCACGCCAAAAGTATCGTATTCACTTTCGTCTCGTTTTGGAAACCCACTAAGTCCTTTGTATACTCTTTGGGTGTGAAAATTATCTTTTCTGCCAGTTAAAATTTTGTGACCGTAGGCTTGATGACCAACGTCCCAAACTAATTGGTCTTTTGGGGTGTCAAAAACATAATGAAGTGCGACGGTAAGTTCAGTAACTCCTAAGCTTGCGCCAAAGTGACCACCTTTTTGCGATACTACATCAATAATAAAATCCCTCAATTCCTTGCAAACAGCAGGCAATTGCTTGTAATTTAATTTTTTTAAATCACGAGGATATTCAATATTTTTAAGAAGTTTTCCTTGTTTGCCCTTCATGTGAGGTCAAAAGTAGTAAATTAACTTGTTCGTGTCATGTAAAACACGAAGTTATACGAAAAATATTATGGTTGAAGTAAAATAAATTAGCGGAATGAAAGGCTTGTTTGCAAACAAAAAAAGAAGTTCCAAGAAGATGAGCTGATTGCAAAAAAATGAAGATAAAATAATATCCAAGCCTTCCCGAACATCTCTTCAGGTTGGAATTAATGAACATATTGATGTTAAAGAACCTATTATGTTCATTAATCACAAATGTGATGCAAATATCAGTTTAAAAATAATACATTCGTAGCTATACGTGAGATTGACAAAGGGGAAGAGGTAACTTTTAACTACAACGACTCCGAGAAACTGCTTAGTAATCCTTTTGTTTGTCGGGATTGTGGTCAAAAGATGAAAGGAAAGAGTTTCCTTGCGGTGCGGAAAACGTAAACTAATATGTTAAAAAGGTAACTTTAAACAAAGCTTTAACGTAACATAATTACCCTCACGGTTGTTACAGCTAATATGAAACTTGATTTGAAAACTTTATACTACATTTTATTCTCTTTTTTGTTTTGTTGTTCAACAACCTTGTTAAAGGCTGAAACAATGTATTGGGTAGGTGGTGAAGGTACTTGGAGTGACGTAAATCACTGGTCAAAGACATCTGGGGGAGTTGGCGGAGAGCTTTGTCCAGGTCTGGAAGATGATGTGGTGATAAACGATGATTCTTTTGATAAAGAAGGAAGTGTGCATTGTTCAGGGAATGCTATAATGAAAAGTTTTTCTCTAAATGCAGAAATGGTAAGTGTTGTTTTGAATTCTGATTCTTCCGCTTTTTTTGTTGTTTCTCGTCATTTTTTCATGACGGAAAAGCATTCAAATGATTTTATTGGCGCTGCTTATTTCCTAAATGATCATGCCGATATTCAGCCTCAAAGATTTGAGCCTTTCGAGTTTATAGGGTTAAAAGGTAATTCAAAAGATGTTTCAGAAATAAAGGATGAGACATTAGCAATTACTTCTCTTACAGCAACACCTGCAGATCAGACTTGTGCTGGAGATTGTGATGGTTCGATTACAGCGAACGTTGTAGGTGGGGCCGGTCCTTTTTTTTACGAATGGTTTTTGGGAGCAACTCCTCATTCTAATGGTATTAATTTAAATGTTATCAATGGTCTATGTGCAGGGGCATACTTAGTAATTGTTACAGATTTATCTGATAATGATCGCAAGGATGTAACTGTTAATATAGGGCCAACTTTTGGAGTTTCTTTGTTGGCATTACCTCCAACTTGTCCAGGCGGAACGGATGGATCAGTGTCAGCATTTCCTTTTGGCGGGGCAGCTCCCTTAAAGTATTTGTGGAATAACACACAGACCACGCCTAGTATTACAGGGCTCACTCCTGCCACTTATAGTGTCGTTGTTACCGATGACAATGGTTGTGCAACTGGTGGTACTAAAGAGGTTGTTGATACGTTACCTCCAATTGTAATAACTCCACTTGCTGTGAACATTCCAAAATGTGGAACTGAGGGTTGTACTGAAGATGTAACTTTTACAGCCGTAGGAGGAAATGGTCCGCCGCCCGTAACTGGATTTCTTATTTCAGGAATCAATCCACCTTCAGAAGCTCCAGTAATTCTAAATGATATTTGTCCTGGGGCTTCCTTTGAAGTATTTACAGAGGATTCAAAAGGGTGTCCTCAAACTTTAACTCATACAGCAGCCATTATCCCCCCAATAGTAATTGCAACAACAGAATTAGATACTGTAACTTGTTTAGGGGTTTCTGATGGAGCCGCATCAGCATCAGCTTCTGGAGGTCTTGCACCATATGTTTATAATTGGACAGACATTCCTGCAGGAGCAGTGGTAAATGCCACAGGGGATACAGTAACCAGTTTGCCAGCAGGAACTTATAATGTTGAGGTTACAGATAGCAACGATTGTGTGCAGCAAGCTTCCGTAACAGTCACCTCTCCGACACCTCAGGTGGTTACTGCAGGTGCTTCTGTTTCATCAATAGTAACTTGTATACAAGCTTCAAATGGGGAGGTTACCGCAACTGGAACAGGGGGGGATCCTGGTCCAGGTTATCTTTTTAATTGGTACAGTATTCTGCCTGTGTCTCCTTCGACAGCAGTCGTGGACTCTTTACCTGAAGGAACTTATTTTGTGGAAGTAAAAGATGTAGACGGTTGTGTCGATACAGCTCAAGTTGACGTGACAGCACCTGTGGTTAGTCCAGTAGTAGCTGGAGCTTCTGTTTCATCAGTTATTACTTGTGTTATAGCCTCAAATGGAGAGGTGACCGCAACCGGAACAGGGGGAGGAGGAGGT
>JBLIBC010000140.1:0-7085 GCA_047632015.1 Glaciecola sp. | reverse complement strand
GTCCACAATCTTAGACGATTACAGCAGGTACATTGTTACTTGGAAGCTTTGTGCTAACATGAAAGCAGAAGATCTCACAAACACTTCGGACGAGGCTTTAGCTAAGACAAACCTCACTAACAGCAATCCTCCGAAGTTGCTCAGTGACAATGGTTCTTGCTACATATCAAATAAGTTAGTGGATTACATGCAAGACAAAAACAGGAAACACGTTCGTGGCAGACCATTACATCCACAAACTCAAGGGAATATTGAGCGATATCACAGGTCAATGAAAAATGTGGTGAAGCTGGATAATTATTTTTCTCCTGAACAACTGGAACAAAAACTAGAGGAGTTTGTTCCCTTTTATAACAATGAACGTTACCATGAATCAATTAATAACCTCGTACCAGCTGATGTCTATTTTGGACAAGCTGAACGAAAACTAAAACAACGTAAAATCATTAAAAACAAAACTTTAAAAGCCAGAAAAAAACAGTATCAAAAAATTAACACTAAATTAGTCCAAAGTCTCTCTTAGATTTCATCCCTAAAAGTTCACTTTTGGCTAAAGACCTACACCTAAAACAACAAACAAGACGTTCTTTTGTTCTTAACAAGTAAAATCGACTCCCAAGCAGGGAGAACGGGAGAAGTACGTCTTTTCTTAATTGAATAAATGTAAAAAACACTACAACAGCAAATGGTCACAGCTTTTTCAAGTATAAAAACATCAATAAAAGCAATCTAAAGACAACAATGCTAACATTCAATTTCCATAGCGAATTTATTCGCGTCATAGTTCAACGAAATTTTATCAGTCATAAAATAACTCCCTGCTAAATTCACGATATTGCGCGTTAATGAAGGATAAAATCCTTTACGATAACTGTAAGTGCAAAAATGAAATATTTAATCCCCATGTTTATAGGAATTGCTACCCTCACTCTATTTGGATGCAATAAAGTGCGTTCTTATCAAATAAATATTTTGAATGAAACTGGATATGAGATTCTCGAAATGACGCTACATGGCAAAACTGAATACACATTTTCAGTACCACTAGATGGAGAGACTGGAAAAGAAATTATTGAATGGGAAGGTTCCAGAACAGGTTGGGGTGGACCTCTTGGTTTCACCTACATTGTAAATTCTTTTTCTGATTCCAACTTTGTATACACTGACAGCTCGCGATGTGGATGGAACGTTACTGTAGAAGATATGAGTCAAGATGAAATGAATATTCTTACACTTAAGCTTCATTCATCTAACGATACTTCATCTACCTGTGGACCGTATCGTTTTAAAATTGATTACCAAGAATACTAAGTAAAAAATTTAGGGACACCTTCAAAAAATAAAGAGACACAAATCTTGCCAGTAGAAGTAAATAATCCGAGAATCAGTTGTTACAAATGCATGAGGCCTGCAACCACTTGTATTTGTGAGCACTGTAGTCCTGTACGTACAAAAACTCGTTTTATTATTCTTATGCACCCGAAGGAGTACAAAAAAGAGAAAAACGGAACGGGACACATGACTAAGCTTCAACTTGAAAATTCAAAAATTATAGTTGGTGTTGATTTCACCAATAATAAGTGTGTAAATGAAATACTGACTAAAGAAAACTGCAGTTCTTTTTTACTTTATCCGGGGAAAGAAAATTTCAACTTGTCGGTAAGAAAAAGTTCGGAAACAAGTTCATTTATGGGTAACAATCCACACATTTTTATTTTGGATGGCACATGGCCTTGTGCAAGTAAAATGCTTAGGTTAAGTAAGAACTTGCAAAAACTAAAAAGAGTGAGCTTTGATAATAAAATTAAATCAAAATTTATTTTCAAGCAGCAGCCAGAATCTCTTTGTCTTAGTACTATTGAGTCAGTTTATACTGTCCTAAATTTACTTAAGGAGGGGAAGTTTGAACAATGCGACACCAAGGGCTTCCTTGTTCCTTTTGAAAAAATGATTGAGCATCAAGTCGAATATATTCTAAACCCAAATAATAAAAACTTTCGTTCATCTGAGAACAGAGAGCTTGCTCCAAAAAACATGTACAAAAAAAATCAGGATAGAAGTATTGTTTTTGAAAAATAAGGACTGAGGTTATAGCCATTAATTTAAGTTGATGGCTATGGGACTGTCCCTTTTTAAAGGTGAATTTATTTTAACAGCAACGAGATTACGAAACGTGCAATAAAAAAAGCAGCTATCGATATACTTAAAAATAAAATCAGACTTTTTTTATCCATTTGATGCAGTGTTACTAGAGTAATACTTAATTCAAAGGTAAAAATTACTCAGGAAATAAAGACAACTATTATTTACCTATTTACAGGATTAAGATGCTATCGTACAACAGACACTATTTGCGGTAAGTACCTTATAGACATTGGCTTACGTCTTTATATGCTTGTAAAGAATAACAATAACTAAAAAAAATGATCAAAATGAAAAAAAATATTTATTTGGCAGGAACAGCTCAAATATATAATTCTTCACAAAGCGGAACAATGGATGTTGTTAAAACTGGAGACGAATATTCTTTCACATTCAGTGGTATTCCAACTTCTGATGGTGGGTCAATAATGGACGTAGTATCAGGTACTGCAGCCTGTTTATTGAAGTAACAAAAAGAAAATATAAGAAGAGAATCCGAAGCCTGTATGGCTTCGGATTTTTTTTTTGATTAATAGATTAACATAATTCATCCCATTAAACAAAGTGTAATGTTGACCGATTTTCACACTGTGATTCACGGGTAATGTTGCCTCGAATTAAAATCAAAATATATCTGCCCCAATTTTCAGTAGTTTCAGTTCAATAATTTTTGAAGTATTGACCTATTAAATCCGCTCGGACTATTCCATCTGTATTCAGCCGAACCCAAGGAATGTGCATGTTTAAACCCTCTGGCATGGTGTAATCAAACCCATTGTCCGAATTTGTATTCCAGTCTGCGTAATTGTTGTTGTCCACATGCCTCATAACCTCTAAGCCCTGGTCCATACCTTGTAAATTCACAAAAGAAGTCAGGAAAAAATCAAGTGAAAATGCAGGTATGAATTTCATTTACGTGTACTCAAATTGGAAGAAGAAGAAGAAGAAGAAGAAGAAGAAGCAGAAGAAGAAGAAGAAGAAGAAGAAGAAGAAGAAGAAGAAGAAGAAGAAGAACAGTCTCTATTTATTCTTATAAAGAGGTAATCATTGTAACCATTTATTCCAAATGCATTACAGTCATAAACACACACATTATGACAAAAATAATCAGCACTATTTTAGTATTATTTCTTTTCTTACAAACTCAAGGTCTAACTCAAACTGAAACAAAAGATCATGCAAATCCCCAAGCAAAAGGTCTTGTGGTGCAGTTTGAAAAAGACCAGTCCTCTCTTACCGATTCGGCAAAAGCTATACTGATAGCATTTGTACATGAGTTTCGAAAAAGCAGAAACAGAATGGATTTACGGATCATTGGACACACAGATTCTGATGGCGATAATGCGTACAACAAGCAATTGTCTGTAAATAGAGCACAAACAGTCAGGTTATTTTTAATTTCAAAAGGTGTAAAAAATAGAATTTCATTGTACAGTAAGGGCGAAAATCAGCTCCTTCGAAACGGTCAAACTAAAGCAGCTCACCAAACCAACAGGCGTGTTGAAATTAATGTTCAGCAAAGAACAAAACAAAAGCACAATTTATATGGGACCGCTGCAGGACAAGTACATGAAGTGAATACAAATAAAGCAACAGAACTTATAGGGGTAAAAGGAACTAGAATCAGGTTTCCTAAAAACAGTTTTAAATTGCCGCATGGAGATAGTTTAGTTGAAGTCACCTTTAGAGAGTATACTACAAAGGAAGATGCACTGTTTGCAAACCTGTCTACCATCACTCCAAACGGACAGCTAATTGAATCAAAAGGAATGGTACACATTAAAGCCAGGGTGAACGGCAAACCTGTTCGATTAAAAAGAGGAAAGCAAATAGAAATACTATTTGAAAAAAGAAAAGAGGGAGACAGTACTCAAGTATTTTATGGACAACGGTTTGAAAATGGAGTAACATGGACTGCTGGTAATAAACCAACAAAATGCCAGACAAAAATCATTTATCAAGATATTTTAATAGGAGGAGACATTGTATCAGGATACAGCGAAACTTGTGGTCAGGTTAATGGAACAAAATTAATTACAACCTTTTTAATTGACGGAACTCTTATTGAAAGATCAATGAAATTAGGAGAAGAATATGCTGATATGTCTGACCCCATGAGGTCCAGCAGGTTAGGATGGATTAATTGTGATCGATTTTACAAAAGCGCTCAAGAAAAAATTGACTTCGTGATAAAATCAAAAAATGACAGCAACTTAAGAGTTTTCCTTGTTTTTAATGACATTAATTCTATTATGCCTTATTCATACCAGCAGAACAACGAGTATTATTTTAAAAATGTTCCAATTGGAATGAAAGTTACCGTAGTCGCATTACATAAAGCAGATGAGAAGGAAGATTGTCACATAGCTAGGGTGTCAACCAATATTTCAAGGCGTTTCAACAAAACGCTGTCATTCAAAAAAGTAAAAAAATCCGACGTGCATTTTAATTAAAAAACTTGTTCGTATTTTAATTATACCAATTTTTCTTAATTTCAAGCATGAGATTATTAGTTGGCTTCCTTGTTTGTTTTGTAATATTTACGAGTTATAGTGGCACTCAAAGCACGTTAGATAACGCTCCGGTGTCAACTGTCATTAAAACGGCTGATTCTACATCCAACTTTGAGGCTTTATTGCAGAGCAATGAATTAAACTTTCTTCGACGAATGGATCCTAATTACGATACTCAATTACCAGGATTTTGGAAAAAATGTGATACGACAAAGTTGAATGTTCGAAAAATGAGAATTTTTAGGATAGGAGCCTGTAAAGACACTTTGCAAACTCAGCTTACCTACGAAAACTGTGTTCAACACGAATACCTCACCATTAATGTTTTTAAAAAGAAGGTAGTTCAGTACAGTGTGGATGGAAAGGAGTTCTCTGCAATCATTGAATTTGTTTACAATAAAAAGGGAAAACTCGTGAGGTATGTGGAAAATGGAAACCCCTCAAAACTGAGCTATGGAGATGATGGAAAGCTGACTACTGTGACCTGTTACGTAATGGAAAATGGTAAGCAAAAATTAAAACGCTCCATTACTTTCAAATAACAACAGGAACAAATGTTATTTTCGTGAATTAATCAAATGATGCAAACAACAAAACTCAGCAAACAAAGTATCCTTCCTCTCACCTGCTCCCGTGCTGGCACCTGCTGTTTTGGTAAAGAGGTAATGTTGAATCCTTGGGAGCTGTTTAGTTTGAGTAAAGAAAAAGGAATCACCCCTAGAGAATTTCGTGATCTTTATTGTGAGTATGGTGGTATTCGGTTACGTTTTGATGGAAAAACAGACAAGAAGGGGCAGCATGCTTGCAGTCAGTACATTGATAATGTTGGATGTAGTGTTCACTTGGGTCGACCACTAGCATGCAGGTTATATCCATTAGGTCGTCAAATACAACATGGCAAAACACACTACATGCATCAAGGTGATGAATTCCCATGTTTAAATGACTGTTCTGAGGTACTGGGATTACCTAAGCTAAGCGTGGGTGAATACCTAAAAGGCCAGGCTGCAGAAGAATTTGAAAAGGGCCAAGATGAGTACTTAAAGGTGATGCAAAACCTTGCCGACATAGCTTTTGAGCTACTACTGGACTCAGATCTATCTACTTCTGGTGATAAGAAAACGTTGGTACTATGGAGAGAAATCGGCAATGAAACTCCTCAGGAATTAACGAAAAGAATAGGCCAAGATTGGATGGACTGTTTAACGACACCACTGATAATTGTCGAAACGAATGATCCTTCTATTTTTGTTCAAAAACACAATGACTTACTGTTGATAAAAGCACAAGAAGAATTTGGAACCCTAAAAACCAACCAAGAACTTCACGAAGCATGTGTTCTGATTATGGGACTAGCATTGCACTTAGGAAGAGCTACCGGCGCAGACCCAAGCTCAATGGCAGAACATTGGATAGAAACGGCAAAGAACCACGGAGCTCAAGAATAGCTAAGGAAGTAATTAGTTTCAAAAAAACAGGGACGTTATTTGCTCACCTTTAAAGTCCCATATACTTGGGTACGCTCGTTCGAGTAAACTCCTGGTTGGTAATCAAGCTATAGCACCCTGATATTAACTCCTCCTCTTTACTTTTTATTCTTTTGATGGGTTTTTACAATTTTGTTCAAAGCAACAAAAAATCGTTTAAGTTTATAGGAGAATATAAATGCTTTATTCTTTACATTATACATTAATTGATAAATCAGAATGAATCCTAAAAATGCAATTAAAACAATGCTTTGGCTGTTGGGAACAGTTGTACTTTTTCATTTATGTATTGTGCTGAAAATAATTCCTCACGAAATTACTTGGGGAGGTCGATTAAAAAACGACTCTGAAATGTATGTTTTTGAAGCCGTTTCTATTACAGTCAATGTCTTCTTGATATTCGTCTTGCTAATAAAAGGAAAATACTTAAGAGAGATTATACCGGTGAAAAGTACGAACATAACCTTATGGATTTTCCTGGTGCTTTTTGGGTTGAATACCCTAGGAAATGCTTTAGCTAAAACCAATTTTGAGAAATCTTTCACCTTATTGACATTGGCTTCTGCAGTTCTAATTTGGATAATCCTAAGAAAAACAAAAAATGAAACAGATGTTAATTGACTTAGAATATCATCATGCGCCTAAAAAGGCTAATCAACTTTCGTTAATTAGCTTCATTTTGTAAATACATTATCCTGAGATATCTTTTTTCTAGTATCTTATTTCCCTGGTCCCCCGTAACTCTTTTTCTGAAGTAAAAAATGACAATACAGCGTACTTCCGTTAGACAAATCAGTATGCATTGCAGACCCTTTCATTCCAGCGAACTCAGACAAGGGCTTCTTTAGCCAACTTCCAAACATTTTGCTGAAACGTTCCATTTTAGCGTCGTTGAATTCGTCCAAAGCGTGTAAAACTTGGGCAGAAATATTGGTTTTTTTAA
>JBLIBC010000139.1:0-7111 GCA_047632015.1 Glaciecola sp. | reverse complement strand
TTCCGATTTTTGTCTTAGTCTCACTCATTTGTATGGTTTTTTTAATTTTTAGTGGTGCGAATTTAATGATTTTCAAGTAAGTAAAGCGAATTATATGATGACCAATTTGAAATTTCTTTTTATTCAAAGAATCAAAATGTATTGATACTCAGTATTGTTGTGCTAAAGTTGTTGTAAAAAGGGTCGAGCTAGATGCTTATTTTGTAAAATATAGTAGTTACTTTTGGTGTGTACTGTTATTATGTTTTATGTGGCGTAAAATCGCAACTGTTATTCTTAGAAATAGGATACTGATTCTAATCATATTAGGATTGGTCACCTTTTTTATGGCTATGCAAATGCCTAAAAACAGGGTAACGCATGATGTTTCTAACCTGCTCCCTAAAAGCGATTCAACGGCATCAGTTTTTGCAGAATTCAAGGAGAAATACGGAGCAAATGATAACGTGTTTTTAATATCAACGGAAGATGAAGCAATCTTTGAGCTAAGTAATTATCAAAAATTAGAAAAGTTCACCTCAGGTTTAACTAAACATCCGGCTGTCGACAGTATTTTTGGAGTGACCAACTTTTATTATTTGGGAAAAAACATAGAGAGTAAGAGTTTTGAGTTAAAGCGAGGTGGTGGTCCATTGGAGACGCAAGAGGAACTGGATGAACTAAAAAACAAACTGTATAGTTTACCATTCTTTGAAAATATATTGTATTCTAAAAGCAGTTCGATCACTTTGTTTGCTGTTGTTTTTAATGGTGATTCCTTGTCTACTCAAAAACGGAATAAGTTTGTGCTTCCTGTTGTTGATGACGTATTCAATTTCAGTAATGAAAGTGGAATATCGTTTAATTATTCAGGAATGCCATACATCAGGGCAATTTTAAGCTCGCAGGTTGAACAGGAAATTTTTATTTTCTTGGGACTCACAGCATTACTTACTTCATTGATTTTATATTTCTTTTTAAGGAGCTTTAAAGCAGTGATACTTTCTTTGTTGGTTGTGTTAGTTGCAGTGGTCTGGTCGTTTGGTTTAATGGCTATACTTGGCTTTAAAATTACCATTTTAACAAGTTTAATCCCTCCGCTGGTCATTGTCATCGGGATACCAAACTGCATATTTTTGCTAAATAAATATTTTACTGAATTTAAAAGTCATAAGAATCAGGCAAAGTCATTGACTAGGGTTATTGATAAAGTTGGGAATGCGACATTAATGACGAATGCTACTACAGCTGCTGGCTTCGCTACTTTTGCTTTGACCTCCAGTATAATTCTTAAAGAATTTGGGATTGTTGCCTCGTTGAGTATCATGTCTGTATTTGTGCTTTCTATACTTATTATTCCAATTGTGTACAGCTTTTTTGCTCCACCTGATGAAAAGCACTACAAGCACTTGGACTATTCTTGGGTTAATGGCATATTAAGTTTTTTCGTAAAGATTGCTGTCAGTTACAGGGGAATCGTGTATGTGTTTTTGATTTTTTCTGCGATTGTAGCAGGATATGGCATTTCAAAATTGAACAATGACACCTTGATAGTTGACGATATCAAAGATGAAAACCCAGTTAAGATTGATTTAAGGTATTATGAAAGTACCCTTGGTGGAATTATTCCTTTTGAAATTTTAATTGACACTAAAAAGAAGGGTAAGGCTGTGAAATTAAGTACGTTAAAAAAGGTTCAAAAACTATATGATGAACTTGAAAGGTACCCAGAGTTTTCTAAGCCAATGTCTGTGTTGGATGTCGTAAAATCAAGTAAACAGGCTTTTTATAATGGCAATGAAAGTGAGTACGATGTGCCTTTGTCAAATGAAATAGGTTTCATTTATGCCTATGCCAAAAGGTCTAATACATCTTCAAATAAGGCGATGAATTCTTTTATTGACGATGATAGGAGAGAGCTCAGGGTTAGTTTAAAAATGAAAGACGTTGGAACAAAAAAAATTGATGAGGTAATTAGTAGGTTAAATGTAACAGTTGATAAAATTTTTGATCCGGAAAAATACGATGTAACCTTTACCGGTGTAGGAGTAATAGCTACAAAGGGAGTTAATTTACTAATTTACAACCTGTTACTCACCTTATTTTTAGCGATTGTCTTAATTTCTATTTTCATGGCATTCATGTTTAGGAATGCTAGGATGGTTTTGATTTCAATTTTACCAAATTTAATTCCATTAGTATTTACGGCGGCTATAATGGGGTATTTTAACATCAATATAAAGCCTTCAACTATTCTGGTTTTTAGTATTGCTTTTGGGATTTCGGTAGATGATACCATTCATTTTTTATCAAAATACAGGCAAGAACTCCTTGTTAACAACATGAATATAAAAATTGCGGTAATAAAAGCATTAAAGGAAACTGGAGTGAGTATGATATACACTTCGGTAGTGCTGTTTTTTGGATTTGGTGTCTTTGTAATATCAAATTTTGGAGGTACTCAAGCATTGGGAATGTTGGTGGCGATGACTTTGTTAATTGCAATGCTGTCAAATTTAATTTTATTACCATCATTGCTATTGACACTCGATAATTTGATTGCAATTAAAAAATCAGACACTGATTTTTTTGATGAGGTAGACGAAAACGAAAATAAATTGATTTAGTATGATAAGAATTCTGATAACTGGAGGTGCGGGTTTTGTAGGTAGTTGCATCGCTGAAAAATTAATAGCTGACAAAGGCAACTTTGTGGTGATCTTGGACGATTTGTCAACTGGAAGTGTAGGGAAACTGCCAACTGCTCCTAAGGACAGTTGGAGGTTTGTGAAGGCAGACGTAAACATTTACTCGCAAATCGCTGAAGTGATGCTTGGATCTAAGTTTGATTATGTATTTCATTTTGCTGCCTTAGTTGGAGTTAAGAGGACTCAGAATAATCCGGTAAAAGTACTAAGTGACATAGATGGTATTAAGAATGTGCTAAACTTATGTAAAAGTACAGGGGTGAAAAGGGTGTTTTTCTCGTCCAGCTCCGAAGTTTACGGTGAACCAGTAGAGTTGCCTCAGCATGAAGAAACGACTCCTCTTAATTCAAGGGTACCTTACGCTGTGGTAAAAAATATAGGTGAATCATTTTTGAGGTCATATCATCAAGAGTATGGATTAGAATATACCATATTTAGATTCTTCAATACTTATGGACCAAAACAAAGTAAGGATTTTGTGATGTCTAAGTTTATTTCAGCAGCATTAAAAAATGAGGATATTGTGCTTTACGGTGCAGGTACTCAGACGAGGACATTTTGTTATGTTGACGATAATATTGATACCTGTTTGTTAGCAATGAAAAACGATTTGATTGTTAATGATGTGATGAATGTTGGAGGGGATAAGGAGGTGAAAATAATTGATTTAGCCAAATTGATTATTGAGTTAACAGGGTCTTCATCAAAGATCATTTTTGCACCTGCTTTAAAAGAAGGAGACATGGTGAGGAGATGTCCTGATATTAGTAAAATGAAAACCATTTTAAAAAGGGAAAGACTTCCACTAGAAGAAGGAATAAAAAAATTACTTTCAAGTGAATTATTCAAACAACTAATTTTTAGTGAAAGTGCAAACTAACAGCAAGTTAAAGCTGGATGATATGATGGATTTGGTGGTGAAGGCTATTGAATCTATTGAAATTACTGGAACTCCAAAAGAACTGTATGAACCAATCGAGTACATACTTAGCTTAGGAGGTAAAAGGTTGCGCCCAACTTTGGTGTGTTTAAGTTGTGATGCCTTTAACGGAGATGTGACCAATGCTCTTCACGCAGCTAAAGGAATTGAGGTATTTCATAATTTTTCTTTGGTTCATGATGACATCATGGACAATGCAAATTTGCGTCGGGGTAAAAAGACTATCCATGAAAAGTGGGACAACAATGTAGCTATTCTATCAGGAGATGCGATGTTAATTAAAGCTTATGATTTTGTACTTCAAGGTAAGTATGAAAATTTAAGTGAAATATTGACGGTTTTTAATCGTGCCGCTATTGAAGTTTGTGAAGGGCAGCAGTTGGACATGAATTTTGAAACTCAAGATGAGGTATCTATTGAGGAGTACATTAACATGATTAAACTAAAAACTTCCGTGTTATTGGGGGCGGCACTTAAAATTGGTGCAGTGATTGGCGGCGCTTCAAAAAAGGATTCGCAACTGATGTATGATTTTGGTGTAAATATGGGAATTGGGTTTCAATTAATGGATGACTATTTGGATGCGTTTGGTGATCCTAAAAAATTTGGAAAAAAGGTTGGTGGAGATATCATAAGTAATAAAAAGACTTTTTTGTTTATTAAAGCTTTGGCATTAGACAACAGTGGAACAATGTCTGATTGGTTAAGTGAAGAAAACTTTGACGAGTCTGAAAAAGTTAATTCAGTAAAGGGTATATATAAGAACACAGGTGCTGATTCATTATGCATTAATGAAATGAACAAATATTATGAGGTTGCGCTTTCAAAGCTTGACGAAATTAATATCGACGTTCATCAGAAAGAATCGTTGTATGCGTTTGCAGATTACATTCGAAAACGAGTAAAATAGTATTCGATGTCGGCGTTAAGTAAATCAAACATCGTTTCTGATTTAAGTATTGAAAAGCATTTTTATGCAGTGGTTCAGCAGTTAGTCAAGGACTTTAAAGAAAACGTTTTTGAAGAGCGCGTGAATGCAATGAGTACCGACCAAATTGATGAATTATTGCAGGAAGTTAGTTTGTTTTTGTCCAGTGTTTGTTCAAGATCCATTGAAGAATTTTCACAATTGATGTACGTGATTGACATGCCTGAAATAATATTAAGGCCTTTTTTATCAGATGGTCAAAGGGGCTGGGAGGAATTTACTTATCAAGTTATAAAACGGGAATACCTTAAGGTCTTAATAAGGGAAAGATATAGCACTTAACTATATGTACTAACAATGAGATTTATATTAAACATTGAAACTTCTGGAAAAAATTGTTCGGTCGCCTTGGCAAATGGTAGTGAAGTACTTCTATTAAAGGAAGTTCAAAGTGAACAGTTTGTCCACGCTGAGCAATTACACGTACTAATAGAGCATGTATTAAGCAAGTCAGAAGTGCAACCGTCAAGCTTGGAGTGCATAGCGATAAGTGAAGGTCCTGGCTCTTACACTGGATTGAGGATAGGGCTTGCAGCTGCCAAAGGTTTAGCTTACACATTGGGAATCCCGTTGGTTGGAGTTTCAAGTTTAAAGGTTTTAGCTAATGCTGCTCGAAAACTGACAAAGGTTGACTTACTGATTCCAATGATGGACGCAAGAAGAATGGAGGTTTACACTGCTGTTTACGACATGCAACTAAAGGAAATTAGCCCTGCAGTACCTGTTGTGGTTGACGAATGTTTTCTGAATAATTATATAGGACAAGGAATAGCTGTATTTGGAGATGGAGCGGCAAAGTGTGAAGCTTTCACTAAAGACGCAATATTTTTACCAGGTGTTATAGCCAGTGCCTTTTTTATGTCCGAAATTAGTTGGGCTTTATTCGTTAATAAGCAATTTGTTGATTTAGCTTATTTTGAACCAAACTACTTGAAAGATTTTCAGGCAGGTAAGCCGAAAAACATGTTTTTGTAATGACATGTTTTTTCTGGAGTGGGGGTTCTTTAAAAAAAACTTAACAATTTTAAGTGAATAATTTGCTTACCTAAATTATTAATTCTATTTTTGTCGCCCGTTTTTTGCGGTTAATTTAAAGATTAAATTGTGGATACATTAAGTTATAAAACAGTTTCAGCTAACAAAGAATCAGCTAACAAAGGTTGGTTATTGGTAGATGCTGAAGGTCAAACCTTGGGAAGAATTGCTTCAAAGGTGGCTAAATTAATAAGAGGGAAGCATAAGACAAACTTCACTCCGCATGCTGATTGTGGAGATAATGTAGTAGTTATAAACGCTGAAAAAGTGAGCTTGTCCGGTAATAAGATGGAAGCTAAAACATACATTCGCCATACAGGTCGTCCAGGAGGACAAAGGTCTTTAAAGGCAAGTGAATTGTTAAGCAAGCACCCTACAGCATTGGTTGAAAAGGCAGTAAAAGGAATGTTACCTAAAAATAAATTAGGAGCAGCTTTATTTACAAACCTTTTTGTATATAAAGGTGCGGAGCATGAGCAAGAGGCTCAAAAGCCGAAGCCATTTAACATTAACGACTTTAAATAAGATATTATGGGTGTGATTAACGCATTAGGACGTAGAAAAACTTCGGTTGCTAGAGTTTACCTTTCAGAAGGTAAAGGAAAGTTCACCATCAACAACAAAGATTCAAAAGAGTATTTCCCATTGAGTCAATTTCAATTCAAATTGAACCAACCTTTTGTGTTGAGTGAAAATGAAGGAAAATTTGATGTAACAGTTAATGTTAAAGGTGGAGGAATCACTGGTCAAGTTGAAGCTATCAGATTAGGAGTTTCAAGAGCATTAGTTGAATTCAACGAGGAGAACAGAGTAATCTTTAGAAAAGAAGGATTGATGACTAGGGATCCAAGAATGGTGGAAAGAAAGAAACCAGGACAAAAGAAAGCAAGAAAGAAATTTCAGTTTAGTAAACGTTAGAATAATATTATTAGAAATAAACATTTTATATAAAATGGCGAAAGTAAGTTATAAAGAGTTGTTAGAGCAAGGATGTCACTTTGGACACCTGACAAGAAAGTGGAACCCAAACATGGCTCCATATATTTTCATGGAAAAAAATGGTATCCATATCATTGATCTTAACAAAACAGTGGCCAAGTTGGAAGAGGCAACAGATGCTTTAAAGCAAATTGCAAAATCAGGAAAAAAGATTTTGTTCGTTGCTACAAAGAAGCAAGCTAAAGACGTAGTTGCTGAAGCGGTTGAAGAAACTGAAATGCCATATGTTACTGAAAGATGGTCAGGAGGGATGTTGACGAATTTTGCAACAGTGAGAAAAGCTGTAAGAAAATTAGGTTCAATTGAAAAGATGAAGAAAGATGGTACTTTCGATAACATTTCAAAAAGAGAAAGATTAGCTTACGATAGACAAAGAATTAAGTTGGAAAGAAACTTAGGGTCAATAGCTGATTTGACTAGGTTGCCAGCAGCATTATTTATTGTAGATGTTCATAAAGAGCA
>JBLIBC010000138.1:0-7114 GCA_047632015.1 Glaciecola sp. | reverse complement strand
AGTAACTCCGTTTTAAACTTAATTTAAAGCTTCAGATGCCAAGAATATGCACTTTATTTCTAGTAGTAATTTGTTTATGCGCGGCATCATGTGTAAGTAAAAAACCCAAAATACTGATTATTGGTGATTCAATTTCGATGGGATATACTCCATATGTGAAAAATCAATTACGAAAAAAAGCACGAGTGTACCATAATTCAGGAAATGCTCAACATACCACAAAAGGTTTAAAGAACATCGAACATTGGGTTACCAAAGAAAAATGGGAAATAATCCAGTTTAATTGGGGCTTATGGGATATTTGTTATCGAGATAATAAAAGAAAGTATCCTGACAACAAAGACAAAATCAATGGAATAATTACCACATCAAAATTAGAATATGCTAATAATTTAGACTCCATTGTTTCATTGATACAAAATTCGACCCAAGCTCAACTAATTTTTGTAACGACAACGTTCGTTCCAGCAGAAAACATCGGCAGATATTCAAATGACGTAATCCTGTACAATGATACAGCCAAAACTATCATGAACAAACACGAAGTGATAGTAAATGATATTTACCAAAAATCAAAGTCGATACATGATCAATTTTCCTTCAAAGAGGACGATGTGCACTTCTCATCTACTGGCTATAAAATGATTGGAGCACATGTCTCAGCAACATTAGAAAAATTACTGGCCAAGACCTCACCCTCTGACTCTATAAAATAGTTGTAAAGTGCTTGTTTTCAATCAACACTTAAAACCAAGCTGTTACTTTTTGTCCGCCGCTGAACTGATTTTGTATCTCCAAACTGTAAATGGTTTTTCAACTACTATATATAACAATGTCGAAAATAACAACGTGAGTAATATATAGGCGATGTACAAAATCATTTGTTTTTGTGGATGCTCAATTACAAATGAGTTCTTTTCAAGTATCGGCACTATAAACCACAGCACTAAGCTGGCATGTGTTAAATACACTGTGTATGATATCTTGCTCACAAAAACTATTAACTTGTTCATAATACCCCAACGCACAATCCTTAATTTTGTACAAATTGGCAGAAAAAACAACACAGGTAAAGCTTCGATATAATAAATATTTACTTTACAATAAAAATTTTCGAATGAAAACCCGTTTGAATTTAGCGTATTGCTAGATATAATTCCACTGGCATTTGCCATAACATACATCATTAAGCCTAGAGAAAACACTCCAATTACGGCAATTAAACTAGCAAACTTATCCCATTGAGGACGATAATTAAAGTACATGATTGAGGCTAAAACACCAAACATCACGCTGTCTAATCTAAAAAAAACAACTTTCCGCACTGTTTCTAATTCAAAAACTTCAGGAGAAAAATAATTTAATAGTCTCATCAATAATGACCCTACAAGAAAAACGCCAACAGTAACCAACAGCGCTTGTGTTCTATTTTTAAACAGCTTCAACAAAACGAACAATGTCACTGGAAACAAAAAATAAAACCACATTTCAACAGATAAACTCCATGAAACTTTAAAGAAGTCAGCCTGATCGTGTAATAAGTTTTGAGAAAAAAACAAATAATACCAATTAAAAGAATTGGTATTTACATTTAAAAAATACAAGATTAACAGTACTACCAAGTAACTAGGGACTATCCTTAATATTCTTCTGACCCAGAAATAAGATAATTTCTCTCGCGACAAACCATCCTTCTTGAGCTCTTTGTTTAAAATGTTACCGATAAGAAATCCACTTAGTAAGAAAAAAACGGATACACCTTCTATAGGTATGTTGACTAAATAAGAGTAAGTGTTTTGAAAGCTTTCGGAAACCAGGACCTTTCCATGCTGAACGAACACGTAATATATGGCGAATACCCGAATTATATCAAGTCCAATCAATCTCCCTTTTGAAGATGTCATTTCATCAAAAACTTTCTGCATGACAAACGATTTCATCTAAATCCAAGGAATTACAAACCAGTACTTGTGAGCAGGAACTACTTTTCTAAAATATCAAACAACTCATCCAAATTAGGGGTTAGGATAATCTCTGTCCTCCTGTTTTTCCTTTTTGCCTCTTTAGATTTTCCTGTATCTAAAGGTTGAAATTCACCTCTTCCAGCAGCAGTTAACCTAGTAGAGCTTACTTTATACCCTTCCAGTATTTTCACAATTTGAGTAGCTCGAATCACACTTAAATCCCAATTATCTTTTAATGCTCCTGAACCAGAATATTTATCTACATCTGTATGACCCTCTACCGAAATATTAATCTCAGCGTTCTCCCTAAGCACAGCAGCTAACTGTTTTAAGGCTTTTTTCCCTTTTTTACCGACCACGTAACTTCCTGAAGTGAATAACAATTCATTCTCCAAGGACACATATACTTTACCGTTTTTATGAGTAATGGTTAATCCCTTATTTTCAAAACCTAATAGAGCAGCAGATATTTTTTGACGTAATGCATTCACAGCAGAATCTTGCCTATCAATGATACTTTGGAGTTCTTTAACTTTTGCCTCTCTTGCAGTCAACTCACCAGAAAGAGAATTTAAACTCTTTTCTTTTTCACTTAAAGCACGCTGCATTTCACCTAATTTGTCCTCCTTCTCCTGAAGTCTTTCACTAGTTTGCTCCAACTCTTTGGAATATTTTGCTGCCTCTGCCTCACTTCCTCTCCTTATTTTTTCTTGCAATTTCAGCAACTCATTATATGTTTTGTCCAATTGATCATAATTCACAATCAATTGACGCAACGACTTTCCTTGAATAGTAGTGTCTCTTCCTAGTGCAGAAAGCCTTTTTTTATTATCGTCAACCCAAACCTGTAATTCATCCGTTTTTTTCTCAAGACCCATGTATTGCTCAGAAAGCGCTTCTCTTTTCAGCCTTTCCGCATCGTACTTTGTTTCCATATCGTCTAACTGCCTTTTAGGAACACAGCTACTTGTTATCAAAGCAGCAAGCAATAAAGTTGGGAAAATTCGTTTCATGTTTTTGTCTTTAATGAATTATTGTAACAACAAAGTTAACCTTACATTTACAGCTAAACACCGTACTCGTTATATTTTACTAACAATACAGTGTGTAGTTTTGAGTTAACTATTTAGTAAGCTAAACCAACAATTGTGCAATTTATTATAGCTTGAAAATAAATAATCCATATAATATTTTTTTGTATTCGGTTATCTTGCTGTTTAATTGGTCCCTTGGATATGCGCAATCTCCAAACAATTGGAGGTTAAAAATTATAACTGTAAATCAAGACACGATTAAATTAGACTCCTTATCAATCATCCCAGGATCTGTTGTCGTTAATGGTTTAGACAGTGGAACTTATCAAATACTGTATCCCAAAAGCACATTGATTGTGCATGATGTAGATAGTCAGGTAATCTCCCTGAATTACAGGGTATTTCCAATGGATTTGTCCAAAGATTACAAACATCGCAACATCAATGTTAATCAAGATGGTATAACATATGACCCATTCACCATAAAAAGAAAACCTCAGAGCACAGCTAATATATTCAGTGACCAAACATTGCAAAAAAGCGGAAGTATTTCAAGGGGGTTAAATTTTGGCAACACTCGTGATTTATCAGTTTCCTCCAACATGAATTTACAATTAGCTGGTAAAATTCAAGACATTGAGATTGCAGCTGCTATCACTGACAACAACATCCCAATTCAACCCGAAGGAAACACGCAACAGCTTCAAGATTTTGACCAAGTATATGTTCAGTTTTCTAAAAACAACAACACATTAATTGCTGGTGATTACAAATTCGAGGAAAAAACAGATGAATTTTTAAGATTTAACAAAAAAGCTCAAGGTTTACATTACGAAGGAAAATATAACCTTGATAAAGCTAAGAGTAGAAAAATGGATTTGAGTGTCGGACTTGCTGTATCTCGTGGGAAATTTGGACGGAATCAAATAACTGGAACGGAAGGTAATCAAGGACCTTATCAATTAAAAGGGGCTGAAAACGAAAGTTTTATTATTGTCCTTAGTGGGACAGAAAAAGTATACATCGATGGAAAATTGATGGCACGAGGAATGAACAACGATTACATTATTGATTACAATACTGGAGAAATCACGTTCACAAATAACCAATTGGTAACCAAAGACAAAAGGATTATAGTTGAATTTCAATATTCAGACAGAAATTTTGGCAGAACATTATACAGTGTACAAGATGATATCACCTTGGACGAAAAGACCAAATTTAGTTTTAAATTTTATTCTGAGCAGGACATGAAATTTCAGCAATTACTACAAACGTTGTCGGCTGAAGACATCAGTTTACTTGATCAAGTTGGGGACAGTATACATCACGCTATTAGTCCCCGAGTCGATTCCATGGCCTACACTAATAATTTAGTGCTCTATGAAAAAATTGATTCAACTGTTGAAGGAGATCAATACGAAATGTTCAAGTATTCAACTGATCCGCTAAAAGCATTTTATCAATTAAGTTTTTCGAATGTTGGCCATAACAACGGTAATTACATTCAGGAAGTGTCTGGTGTAAATGGTAGAGTTTTTTCATGGGTTGCACCATTGAACGGAGTGCCTCAAGGAAGCTATGACCCAGTAGTGACAATCATTAGCCCAAAACAAAAGCAGATGGCCACGCTTGCGGTGAAGCATCAATTTAAAAACAAAAGCAAACTTTTTATTGAAGGTGCCATAAGCAATGACAACAAAAACTTATTCTCAGACAAGGACAAAAGAGACGATCAAGGAGTTGCAGTAAAAACAAAATATGATTTTGAAATTCCTTTGTCCGCAGATGCCCTAGGATGGAAAATTACTGGTGCTCAAACGTACAGCTTAGTATCAAAAACCTTCAAATCCATAGAAAGATTTCGTTCTGTAGAGTTTGAAAGAGATTGGAATACTGAAGTAAACAACATAGGAAATGATGAACACTGGGTTTCATTGCTGCTTCAATTAAAAAAGGAAGAAAAAACAAAAACGAAAATCAACAGCTCTTACATAGACAGGTCTAGTTCGTACAAAGCATTCAAGAATGATTTAGGAATCAATTTTGACCTTTGGAAAGGAGCTTCGATAAAAGGAGATGGAAGTGTACTAAACTCTAGAGGGAAGATTAACTCCAGTGAATTTTTTAAACACAAAGTAAACCTTACCCAAAAACTAGGGCTGGTGGCCGTGCATCTTTGGCAACATCAAGAAAACAAACTGACTAAACTAACCGACTCAGATTCTCTTATAATCAGTACAACCAATGATAATTTTAATTTAATAGGAACAAAGTTGTCTAGTAATACAACTTCTAATGCACAATTCAGTGCTGAGTATGTTCACCGATATGATTATATACCATCTATTAATAAAATGAAATTAGCGACAACAGCCGATGACTATGGCCTTACCTTTCAGCACAACAACGAAAAGAAAACTTCCTCCCTGAAATTAAAATCAACGTTGAGACAACTGCACATTCAGGACACTATATTGTCGAACAAAATAGCCGAAAACACCTTATTAAACAGAATAGAATACAATTTTAAACTTTTCAAAGGTATGATAAGTTCCAAAACATTTTTTGAACTAGGAACTGGAAATGAGCTCAAACGAGAATTTACATACATTGAGGTGAATCCGGGACAAGGAATCTATATATGGATTGACCACAACGGGGATGACATCCAACAATTAAATGAGTTTGAGATTACTGATGATCCCACTAGCCCACCTAATTTCTTAAGGGTCTTTCTACCATCTACTGAATTTGTTAAAACTTATACGAATCAGCTTACACAATCTTTGTACTTAAGCCCCTCTAAATATTTTAAAAGAAAGTCTACGTTTACCAAATTTCTTACACGTTTTTCTGATCAAGCGTACGGAAGGTTAAATCAGAAAAACACGAAGTCAGATGGGAATTTAATCACCATTCCATTTTCAGGGTCCATTAATGACAGCAGTTTAATATCCATTACTTCCTCTTTTAGAAATACCATTTACTTCAACAGAAGTAATCCAGTTTTTGGTTTAAATTACTCTGTTCGCGACAACAGAAACAAAAACTTACTGCTGCACGGTTACGACGCAAGAAAACTATTTTTACATTCTATTAACATTAGATATAACATTTTCAAAGTAATTACCTTGCAAATTAATACCGAACAACAAGAAAAATTAAGAAGTTCTGAAATATTCCCCGACGATAATTATGAAGTTGCTTCGCAAATAATTGAGCCCAAAATTCATTTTCAAAAAAATTCCAAATTCAGGTTCACAGTATTAGGTGCGTACAAAGACAAAAGAAATTCTAAAGAATTAGGGGGAGAAACATCCATTTATCAAAAAATTGGATGGACTATAAATTACGCTATCCCGGGAAAAGGGAGACTAAACGTTGGTTTCGATTACATAAACACCTCCTACAATGGAGAAAACACAGGTAGTTCCCCATTAAGATTTGAAATGTTAGAAGGACTACAAGTAGGAACCAATTTCACTTGGAACGTTCGATTTCAACAAAGTTTTAAAAACAACCTACAAGCAAATATCACTTATGACGGAAGAAGTTCTCCAGGGTTTAAAGTAGTCCATACTGGCGGGCTACAAGTCCAACTGCTCTTTTAATTGCTTTTTAACTGTTGGTTTAAGTGTCCTTTGTTAAATTTTCATATTTTTACGACCTAAAAGTACTTTAAATGACCGAGGACAAAGCATATTTTGACAGCTCTAGTTTCATAGTTTTCACCTACAAATACAGAAAAGCAATCAGTGTAATCGTCGCTATTTCAATAATTGTATCTACCGTTGTTTCCTACATTATTCCAGAAAAATTTCAGTCCGTTGCGAAAGTTTACCCTTCAAGTACTAATTCCATAGCACAGGCAATAATAAGTACTACTCCAGGAAATCAAGCGGATATCATGGAGTTTGGGGAAGAAGAAAAAACAGAACAACTCCTTGAGGTACTGGCATCTGAAAAGGTTAAATCAAGAATCATCTGTGAATTCAATTTATTAAAACATTATCAGATTGATTCAAATAAGTCTAGTACACCCTTAACGGACCTGCAAGAAAAATACAAAGATAACATTAGCTTCAACCGAAACGTGAACATGGCAATTGAAAT
>JBLIBC010000137.1:0-7131 GCA_047632015.1 Glaciecola sp. | reverse complement strand
AGTAGAATAATTGCAATTCCAATCCCCATGCCTGTACTTAACAGCCATTTGAAAACTGGATAAATAAAGAATTGGTTAACCCACTTAAAGATAGAAACACCTAAATTCAGCTGCTCCACCATGTTTTCATCGTAAGCATCCAGTATATCATAATCATTTGGACCCAAATACAATCCGTACTTGTTGCTCACATTCGAAGACAATTCAATTGGAAAAGTACTTGCAAATCGTTTAACATAACTAGTATCATCCTCATTGTATTTCACCTCCACGTGAGCTCCCGTAATTGGTGCATTCCTAGCCAATAACAAAGATGAAAAATACTGTTGCTTAAATGAAATCCATTTCAAAGCTTCCTCTGGAGACTCTTCCTTAAAGTCAGACCCTTCACTTAACCAATCCCGTCCGTCCTCGTTTGAGTAATAAAAGACTGTGGCATTTTGACGTTCTAATTTTAAACTTTTTTCTTGCGGTGGCGCAACTTGTTCCCACTCAAACTCCAGGGCTTTGCCTGTTCCAGAAATGTCACGATCTAAATTGACAATATTCACATCAAAATCCAACATGTAATCGTTGCCTTTCAAAGTATACACATACTCAATGTATCCACCGTTTGATGCCTCAAGTTTTAATTTCAAACTCACCTGACCACTATCCCCAGTTACAACCAAACCATCAGCAGCAGTTGGCGTAAAGTAAAAATCTCTGGTATTTAAAGCCCTTCCTTGATGGTTAAAATTAATTTGATAATAAGATGAGTCTCCGGAGAACAACACCAGCTCGCCTTTTTCGTCAGCTTTATAATCCTTATAATTCCGGTAATCTTTTACTACGGCTTTTGATATATAAGCTCCTTTAGTATTAATGTGTAACCTCAGTTTTTGATTTTCTAAGATAAGCTCCTCATCCTCCCCGTTTACTGAACTCGTGAAAATCCCAAACTGACTTTGTAATTGTTCCTGAATAATTTGCTGCTTTAAAGCTTCCAAATCGGAAGTTGAATTAGCAGTATCTACGTCATCAGGTGAGGAAACAACAGCTACATTCTCAACCGTTGAAGCTGTATTTACTTGTGTGGTATCTCCTGCTCGGTCTAATTTTTCCGCCTGAGCCGCCTGAGCCGCTTGTTCCGCTTGAGCTGCTTGCTCAATAGCTATCTCCTCAGCATCTTTGCTTTGAAAGTATAAAAAACCGACAACTATTAATACGATAAGTGCCCAACCTGTAATTTGATTTTTATCCATGATCCTTATTAACCTTCAGGTTATTATTCAATTTTTCTAATGCCTATTTCCAGTGCCTAGTTATCTAGTGTAGCTTTAACAAATCCTACAAACAAAGGATGTGGGTTAGCTACTGTACTTTTATATTCTGGGTGATACTGCACACCTACAAACCAAGGATGGTCTTCAATCTCTACCACTTCCACTAAGGAAGAGTCAGGGTTAATCCCAGTTGCTATCATGCCGTTTTCTTCAAACTGCTTTAAGTAAGCATTGTTAAATTCGTAACGATGACGATGTCTTTCTTGAATGTTTTTTACACCATAAGCTGCATAAGCGTGACTTCCTTCTTTCAATTCACACGGGTAAGCACCTAATCTCATAGTACCTCCTTTATTGGTTTCCTTTTTTTGACTTTCCATTAGGTCAATCACTGGATGTTGAGTTTCATCATCGGTTTCTCGTGATGAAGATTCTAACCCAAGTACATTAGTTGCGAACTCCACAACTGCACACTGCATTCCTAAACAAATTCCTAAAAATGGAATCTTGTTTTCCCTTGCAAACTGAATAGCTGCAATTTTTCCTGATATACCCCTTTCACCAAATCCTGGCGCCACTAAAACTCCTTTTAAGTGTCCTAATTTTTCTTTGGCGTTGTCCACTGTGATGTCTTCAGAATGAATCCACTCCAACTCAACACTAGCATCATTAGAAACTCCTGCGTGAATCAACGATTCAACAATGGATTTATAAGAGTCTTTCAATTCAATGTATTTCCCTATCAACCCAACTTTAACAGTTCTTTTTGGATTTTTAAACTTCACTAGAAAATCCCTCCAAGTCACCAATTTGGGTTCTTCCGTAATTTCAAGCTTTAATTTTTCAAGTACCACTTTATCAAGTTCCTCTTCTAACATCAAAAGGGGAACGTCATAAATAGTAGGCGCATCAAGTGCAGCAATCACTGACCTTGGCTCGACATTACAAAACCTTGCTATTTTATTTTTTAAATGTTGGGTTATTTCATGCTCTGACCTACAAACAAGTACATCAGGCTGAAGTCCATATTCCAATAATTTTTTAACAGAATGCTGAGTTGGTTTGGTTTTTAACTCACCAGAAGCCGCTAAATACGGCAACAATGTCAAGTGAATCACTAAACTATTATCCCCCATTTCCCAACGCAATTGTCTTACTGATTCAATAAAAGGTAAGGATTCAATATCACCTACAGTCCCTCCTATCTCTGTAATAACTACATCAAACTCTTTGTCACCAAAGCTTTTTACACTCTTTTTAATTTCATCGGTAATGTGAGGAATAATTTGAACCGTTTTCCCCAAATAACCTCCTTCTCTTTCACGGTTAATTACATTCGAATATATTTTTCCAGTCGTAATGTTATTCTCTTGTGAAGTCGACTCATTTAAAAAACGTTCATAATGACCTAAATCTAAGTCAGTTTCAGCACCATCATCAGTCACAAAACATTCTCCGTGCTCGTATGGATTTAAAGTTCCAGGATCCACGTTAAGGTAAGGATCTAGTTTTTGGATGGTAACTGACAACCCCCTTGCTTGTAATAATTTAGCTAGAGACGCAGCTAGTATGCCTTTCCCTAAGGATGAAGCAACACCACCTGTCACGAAAATATACTTGGTTTTGGCCATTGATCTGTTTAAATGTAACAGCCTACAAAAGTAATAATAATTGGTACTAATGCGAACTATAAATCACTGATTTATTAAAAAATTTGATTCCCCGCTATTCTACCTAAAAAGTGTTTTATTAAAAAATGCAACCAAAACTCTCTTGTACTTTTGCTGTTGGAGCGGCAGTGCCTTGACCTCCACCGGCATGTTATCGTAACTTGCCTGAATGCGGTAGTTCTTGATTTAGTGCAACGTAATCTAGAACTACAAAACATAACCCCTACAACGTAGGTTATCCAGTATAATGGAATCTTTAGGTAGGATAGCGGGGAATCAATTAAAAAATTATAAGCGCTAAAATTTAATTTACCTCGTAGCGTAATTTTATCCTGTTTTTTGGAACTTTTTTCATTTAAAAGAGTACACGAAATAGCAAGCTGTTAATGTTATTTAATAGTAAGAGCTTAAAATGTACAGCGACCCCTTTTATAAAAGTGGTAAAATGATTATGTTTAGCAAAAAAAATATACTGTAAATAGTTAATGATAAAAAAAGTGATCAAATATAAATTGCTCAAAAATGTTTTTCGAAAAATATTTTTCTTTTTCCCCGTGCAGCTATTTTTCGTTCACATTAAAAACAATCCTATACTCTTTATAATTTGGTCTATTATTGTAGCCATAATTTCAAAAGGAATACTGGTTAAATACGGCATTCCATATTTGTTTTTAACTCCCGAGTACATGGGAGAAGTTAGTTTTATCTCTTTTGGTATTCTTGGATTTTCTTTTGGCGGGTTCATCATGGCTTTCAACATCAGTTCCTACATTACCAATGGTCACAGGTTTCCTTTTATCGCCACACTTTCAAGACCATTTTTAAAATACTTCATGAACAACCTAGCGTGGGGAGTTCTTTTAGTAATATGCTATACGTTTTTCACAGTTCAACAATTGTTAGCTGACGGCACTGCGGTATGGGATATTTTGATATACATGGCAGGCTTTAATTCAGGGTTAATTTTCATCATTTTACTCAGTTTAGGTTACTTCATTAACACCAACAAAGATTTCATTAAATTATTTGGAGCTCATGACAAACACGAAATTCCAATTGGAGCCGTGTTACACAAAAGGGTTAAAGTGGATTTGTTTTTTAGTAAAGACAGGGAATGGACCGTTGAAACTTATTTAAGTTCATTTACAAAAATTTCAATTGCCAGGTCCATTGATCACTATGACAGTGAAATGCTAAAACAAGTGTTTAAGCAAAACCACTTTAATGCTGCTTTATTTGAGATTGCCGCTATTATTTCGGTTATGTTATTGAGTTTCGGAAGTAACATTGATTATTTCAACATACCTGCTGGAGCCAGTTTAACTTTGATGTTTACAATTTTCATCATGATTACCAGCGCTATACACAGTTGGTTTAGGGGGTGGGCATCAGCTTTGTTAATAGCTGCGGTCCTTATAGGAAACTTCGCGTCTAAATTCCCGGTATTTCATTCACCTAACAAGGCTTACGGGATGAGTTACAATAAACCACCGGCAAAATATTCTACGGAAGAACTTCAAAACCACATCACCGAAGCAAATTTCAGAAAAGACTTTTTTCATACTTTAAAAATACTGGAGAATTGGAGAAAGAAAAACTTACTTCACAGTACTGTTAACAAGGTAAAACCCAAAATTGTTTTCATAAACACTACAGGTGGTGGTATGAGAAGCAGCATGTGGTCTTTGCGTTCTATGCAATACGCTGACAGTGTACTTCAAGGAGAATTATTGAATCACACACAACTCATCACTGGATCCTCAGGAGGCATGGTGGGCATGTCTTACTTAAGGGAACTGTATTTACAAGAACAAGAGCACAAAATTAGCAATTTATATGATGACCATTATGTGCGATGCATGAACAAGGATGTACTAAACAGAGTAGGTTTCGTGATGACTGTAAATGATTTGCTTATTAAATTAAGAAGTTTCAAAGACGGAGAAAACGAATTTAAAATTGACAGAGGTTATGCTTTTGAGCAACAGTTAAATGAAAATTTAGAAGGTGCACTTAGCAAAAGACTTCATGATTATTACTTGCCAGAATATGAGGCAAAAATACCTATGGCAATTATTTCTCCCACGATAGTATCGGATGGGCGTAGGCTTCTAATTTCACCTCAACCTATATCCTACTTGTCCTACACTTTCCCTCAAGACAACATCCGAAACAATGTTTTGCTTGAATCAGTCGAGTTTAAACGTTTTTTCAAAAATCAAGACGCTGATAATTTAAGGTTTTCCACTGCTTTACGAATGACTTCCACATTCCCGTACATCATGCCTATTGTGAGCTTACCGTCAAGTCCACCTATGAAAGTAATGGATTCAGGACTAAGGGATAATTACGGAACTAAAACTTCTTTGAAATTTTTGTACACCTTTCGTCATTGGATTGAAAGAAACACAAGTGGGGTAATCATATTACAAATTAGAGATACCGAGAAAAAAACGAGAGAGCTTAAAAAGAACAACGATAGTTTTATAACGTCAATCTCCTCGCCTATTGGAAACATATACAAAAACTTGTTCATCACCCAAGATTATGAGCACGATCAGTTAATTCAATATGCAAGCGAATGGTTTGAAGGTACCATTGATATCATTGACTTTTCAGTCGATAACAATGAAAAAAAACAACTTTCCTTAAGTTGGCATTTAACTGAAAAGGAGAAGAAACAAATTTACAATTCTATCCACAGCAAAAACAACCAAGAAAGTTTATCCAGATTAAAAGAGCTAATTAATAATCCTCAAAAAAAGTAGCGTTCAATGAATTTACTTAGTAGTTTTGTCGTAGTACCAAATTCAGCAGGAAATCATGAGTAAATCAGTTTTACTAGTAGATGACGACAAAGTCTTGAATTTTTTAACTGCCAACGCACTTAAAAGATCAGAACATGTGACGGAAGTATTAGTGGCGTACGACGGAAATCAGGCATTAAACTTACTTGATGAGTTGGATGAGCCGTTGGATTTTATTTTACTGGATATTTCCATGCCTAACATGGATGGTTTTGAATTTTTGACAAAATACTACGACCAAGGCCTTAACAGCCAAGCAAAAATTGCTATTTACACCAGTTCAATTGAAGACGCCGACAAAAAAAAGGCTGCTAAATTTAAAGATGTCATTGACTTCATTATAAAACCGCTATCCAACAAAAAACTCGATAAAATTTTAGCGGAATTGTAATTTGCTTTGAATAATAGAAATTAGTTTTTAAGTATGACTAGACTGGCCTGCGCAGCGGCATTAGTTCTTTTGTTTATCTCGTGCGCTCGCAAAGATAAAATCATAGGAATTCAAGTGTACGGTAAATTCAATCACGAGTTTGTTGATTCCATTAAAAAATCCATTCATGAGATATATGGTTACAATACCATAATATTGACAAATAAAACATTGCCAAGTTCTGCGTTCATCAACGTAAAATCTCCTCGTTACAGGGCCGATTCACTGCTGCGAATATTAAAGCGAAACAAGCCCGATTCAATTGATTTTGTGTTGGGATTAATTTCAAGAGACATTTCAACCACCAAAAGAGACAAAAATGGTGATATCAAAAAACCAGCATACAAATATGCTGATTGGGGTGTTTTTGGATTAGGTTACCGCCCAGGACCAAGTTGCATTATTTCTAATTATCGGATAAAAAACAGTGATCAGAATTTAAACTTACAACGACTAAGGAAAGTTTGCATTCATGAACTTGGTCATAATTTTGGGCTAAAACATTGTGAAAAATCTGATAAATGTGTGATGCGAGATGCTGCTGAAACCATAAGAACTGTTGATCAGGTTGACTTAAAACTGTGTACTTACTGTCAAAATAGGATAAAATAGGATAAAATAAAAAAGGTCATTCGCAATGAATGACCTTTTTTGGGCGAAGTACCGGATTCGAACCGGCGACCCTCGGTACCACAAACCGATGCTCTAACCAACTGAGCTAACCTCGCCATACCAGGGTGCAAATATAGTTAATGAATTTTGACTGACAAAGAGAAGTGGAAAAAGAGAAGTAGAAAAAAACGTGGAAAGATTGAACAGTAGCCAAAGTGCCGCATTAAACATTCAACATGAAAGAAACAGTTGATGCAAATAGTTCAAAGCTTTTCCTAATACTTTTGCTTAACAACAACCACTATTTCGCCTTTGACAGGTTTGCTTTCAAAATGAGTTAACACTTC
>JBLIBC010000136.1:0-7165 GCA_047632015.1 Glaciecola sp. | reverse complement strand
TCATTTTTTAGTTTTTGAGGGAATGACAATTTATGTTGTTAATTGTAGTGAATTTGGAAACTATTACTCGCTGCTGTTGTGATTTGATTTTTTTTGATATCCAAAAATATTTCAAGTAAATTTTGGCTGGGGGGAGGGGGGATTGACTCCTTGCAGTCGTCCATCCTGATGGGGTCGCTTCGCAGACAATTTTAAAACCATCACGCGCTGCGCTTGTGATTCGAGGTTTTTTTTATGCCTCAAACTCCTTCAAGCAAGCTTGGGGGTTTGAGGCATAAAAAAAACCTCGACACTCTCGTGTCAAGGTTTTAAAACTGTCTGCGGAGACGGGGGGATTCGAACCCCCGGTACAGTTGCCCGTACGTCAGTTTAGCAAACTGGTGGATTCAGCCACTCTCCCACGTCTCCTTTGTACAAACCCCCTCTTTTCAGAAGGGACGGCAAAACTAGTAAATAGATTCAATACGAACAAGGTTTTTAATAATATAGATTGGTTGAATTTGTAACTTTTATTATTCGCGAGAGATACAATAGTTGTGTCTTAAAAAAAGCAGTATTATTGTAAGAAATACATCAACATGCAATTTACTATAACCGCATCACTACCAGCGTCTCCTGACAAAATATACAAGGCGTGGTTAAGCGCTGAAGAACATTCAAAAATGACTGGAGGCGCTGCTTCAATAACTGACGAACTTCATGCGGAATTCTCCGTTTGGGATGGATACATTACTGGAAAAAACATAAATCTGGAAATAAACAGAAGCATTAAGCAAACATGGAGGACTACGGAATTTCAAGATTCGGAGGAGGATTCAATAGTTGAAATTGAATTATTGGGATACAATGACAGCACTATTTTAACCTTAACGCATACCAATTTGCCACAACACGGAGAACAATATCAAGATGGCTGGAATGAACATTATTTTGAGCCGATGTTGAAATATTTTTTAAAGGGACCTAGCGAAGCCGAACAATGAGCTCACAAGAAAATATAAATAGGTAAACCATAGTTAAAAATTCATCCGATTAAAATAAATTTGACAGCTCAAAACTGTACAACATGATCAACGTAAACGAATACTTCGACGGAAAGGTAAAATCATTAGGGTTTAAAAACAGAGCAGGAAATTTTAGTGCTGGTGTTTTAAAACAAGGAACCTATGAGTTTAGTACCTCGACAAAAGAATGGATGACTTTGACTTCTGGTAGTTGGGAGCTTGAACTACCAAATGATGATGTACGAAATTTTGAAATTGGAGAAAGCTGTGCAATACCTTCAGGAATATCTTTTAAAGTTCATGCTCTGGAAGACTCAGCATACTTGTGCCGGTACGAGTAATATACTCAAACCATACATTTACTTTTTTTCCTCTTCTTGATAATATTTTAGTAAATCACGGAACTTTGCGGCGGTTAAGAAGTCATATTCTTTTGCCGCTTTTTCCATGTTTGCCTTCGTGTTTCTTATGAGCTTTGCAAGCTCTTTCTTGCTTCCATAATTCTTTTTTTCTTCCTCTACTCTTTGCAAAGCATCGTCAAGCTCGGTGTATGAATTCTTTTCGAAAGCTGATCCTTGTTTTTTGAAAATGGCTGTAGGTTCAATACCGTGGTCTTCGTTGTACGCTTGCTGAACTTTTCGTCGCCTGTTGGTTTCGTCGATAGTACGTTGCATGCTGTTGGTTACTCTGTCGCCATACATGATTACCCGTCCTTCCAAATTTCTAGCTGCTCTTCCTACAGTTTGAGTAAGTGATCTTTCCGAACGCAAGAAACCTTCTTTATCCGCATCCATGATAGCAACCAATGACACTTCAGGTAAATCAAGGCCCTCTCTTAGCAGGTTCACTCCAACTAATACATCAATTGCTCCTGACCTTAATTTTGAAAGTATTTCAACCCTATCCATGGTATCGATTTCCGAGTGCATGTAGGTACAACTCACATGTAAATTAGCAATGTACTTACTTAATTCCTCGGCCATTCTTTTGGTTAAGGTTGTAACCAGTACCCTGTTGCCTTTTTTTACTTCAATTTGAATTTCATGAAGTAAATCATCCACTTGATTTTTTAAAGGTCGCACGTCTATTTTAGGATCCAGTAAGCCTGTAGGTCTAATAACTTGTTCCACTACCACACCTTCGGATAATTCTAATTCGTAATCTGCAGGAGTGGCACTGACATACAACACTTGATTTTGTAAAGATTCAAATTCTTCAAACTGTAATGGCCTATTGTCCATAGCTGCAGGTAGCCTGAACCCGTAATCAACTAAATTTATTTTCCTCGACCTATCACCTCCATACATTGCTTTCACTTGGCCAATTGTCACGTGGCTCTCGTCAATCATCATCATGAAATTGTCTGGAAAGTAATCCAACAAACAAAACGGTCTGTCTCCTGGGTTTCTTCCATCCAAATACCGTGAGTAGTTTTCAATACCACTGCAATACCCAAGCTCGCGAATCATTTCAATATCTTGCTCCACTCTGTCTTTTAATCGCTTAGCCTCTTCCACTTTGCCCTCTTGCATAAAAAAATCATGCTGGGCTTCGAGGTCTTTTTGAATATCAAATAAGCTGTCATTCATTCTTGATTTAGAAGTCACAAAAAGGTTTGCTGGATAAATTTTGGTGTATTCAATTTGTTCCAATCTTAGCCCTTTTTCAGGATCAATTTTATGTATACTTTCAATTTCGTCTCCCCAAAATGAAAAACGAAGAGCGTAATCAGCATATCCAGGAAACACATCAACGGTATCGCCCTTAACTCTAAAATTACCACGTTCAAAGTCCATCTCTGTTCGAGAGTATAAAGAGTCCACCAACATGCGTAAAAATTTAGTCCGACTCACTGTCATCCCTTCATTTACTTCAAAAATACTTGCTTCAAAATCAGCTGGATTTCCCATACCGTAAATGCATGAAACACTTGAAACTATAATAACGTCACTCCTTCCTGACAACAAAGTTGATGTAGCACTCAACCGAAGTTTTTCTATTTCCTTGTTGATCGATAAATCTTTTTCGATGTAGGTTCCTGTGACTGGTAAAAATGCTTCAGGCTGATAGTAATCGTAATAAGACACAAAATATTCCACAGCGTTGTTAGGAAAAAACTGTTTAAACTCATTGTATAATTGAGCTGCTAAAGTTTTATTATGAGACAATATTAACGTGGGACGATTAATTTCCTTAATCACATTAGCCATCGTAAAAGTTTTCCCTGAACCTGTAACACCTAATAAAGTTTGGTACTGAACCTTGTCATTGATTCCTTCAACCAATTGCTTAATAGCTTCTGGTTGATCTCCCATAGGAGTATATTCTGAAACTAGTTCAAATGCCTTTGACATTGTGTCGTAAAATTATTTTACAAATTTAAACTGCTCTCTTTCACAACCTTTTGATCCTCTTTCAAGTAAAAAGCTTTTTTCTTGCAGTTCTGATATGGTATGTATTCCTAACCAATGCGAGGTACTATCGTAGTCGTATAAAGTGTCAATTAACAATTCCTCATTGCTTATGAACTCAAAATGAAATATCATTTCGTTAATGGTGTCCGCTAATGTTTCTTTGATGACTCCTTTGTTTTCAGTGGAGTCAGTTACAGTAAATGAAATTTCACCAAAGACTTTGTTGTGAAAATTGTCACATCTAATCCAATCCACCGTCCATGTGCCGTTAAAATCCTCATTTTCAAATACATCCTTTTCACAAGATGTCAATGAGAAAGCTATTAAAAGGGTAAAAATTAACCGCATTGTAATCATTTAACAAAGTACTTCACAAAATTACGGCTTATAATTGAAACAAAAAATCCTAAAGCACGTAGTATCATACGAGGAACCCAAACCATTATTACCACATGAGACAACTAAAAATTTCCCAATCCATCACTAAAAGAGATGGAATTACACTGGATAAGTACCTTTCCGAAATTGCAAAAGAGGATTTAATTACAGCACAAGAGGAAGTAGAATTAGCAGTAAAAATTAGAGCAGGTGACCAGCAAGCACTAGAAAAACTGACCAAAGCGAATTTGAGGTTTGTTGTTTCTGTGTCAAAACAGTACCAAGGCCAAGGCTTAACATTGCCCGATTTAATCAACGAAGGAAATTTAGGATTAATAAAAGCTGCCAAAAAGTTTGATGAAACACGAGGATTTAAATTCATCTCCTATGCTGTTTGGTGGATACGTCAATCAGTTATTCAAGCTATTTCAGAACAATCAAGGCTTGTACGGTTGCCTTTGAATAAAATTGGTTCCCTTGGAAAAATAAGAAAGGGAATATCCCAATTGGAACAACAACTTGAAAGAGAGCCGATTGCAAAAGAAATATCGGACTTTTTAGAATTAACCGAAAACGAAGTGGAAAATGCTTTGAAATTAAATGGAAGACATATGTCAGTTGATGCACCATTTAATGAAGGTGAAGACCATGGATTACTGGATGTGTTAGAGGATTCATCGTCTTTGAAAGCTGACAATGAGCTAATGCAAGAGTCTCTAAAAAAAGAAATTAATAGGACTTTGGCAAAATTACCCGAACGCGAATCGGAAGTGGTAAAACTGTTTTATGGAATTGGTGGTGTTCGTGAAATCAGCTTAGATGAAATTGGCTCAAGATTTAATTTAACAAGGGAACGTGTTCGTCAAATAAAAGAGAAGGCTATTAAAAGGTTACGTAACGATAATAAAAAAGCGCTGTTGCAAGGGTACTTGGGTTAAAGTTTAATGTCATCATTTCAAATAAACTTTTTTACACGTACTGATTCCCGAACCTTCCATGCACAACATTACAATTCGATGATTATATGGCAGTAGAAGATTTAGATCATCTTGGTCTAAATTCATCAATTGCTTACCGTTCAAATCATATACTGTTACTGCTCCTTCCGCAGAATGTACAGGTAAAATTATCAATTGTCCATTAATGGTAATGACAGAAACCGTATAGTCTCTTTGAATTGTGTCAATTCCTAAATAGCTTATTTCTCCGTATAAATCTTGCTCATATAATTTATAATACAGCTGATCTGCGGTCGTCTTCAATTCATTATCAAATGAATAATCATTTCCAGAATAACTACCTTTTTTCCATTCTACTTCCTTCATGAGCGAGTAGTTTATGCCGTCCTCCGAAACATATATTAAGTATTTTGCTGTATTAATTTCAGACCCAACTTTCCAAGCGATGTTCGCTACTTCCTTTCCGTTTTGACCCTTATTAAGTTTTGCTTCAAAAGATAATAATTGGACTGGTAAAGGGTTGACATCTATATCGCCTAAAGTAATTTTAGCTCCTGTTTTAACTCCTGAATATGCCACCTTATTAAACTGACTATGCAAGGTGCTGAACCCAATTCTGTACTGGTCTGAATAATCATTGTCGTAATAAGTAGTGAGTAAATTTTGATCGTGATTAAGTAGTTCATAATCGAAGTAGCTGATCGTTGTTTGGTAAGTCTGTTGGGAAGAATCCTTTAACTCCAATAAAAAAGTTTTACTAATGCTTAACTCACCATTTGGTAAAATAACGGCATCAAAACCACGGGTTAAAACACCTGAACCAAAAGCAGAATCATTATAAATAGAATAACCTAGTCCAGCAATGTTTTCATGCACTGTTGCATTCAATTGTAATTGAGATTTGATGATACTACCACCTGTTCCTTTCAATTGATTTTGCTCAGATTCTCCATGTAATGCAGCATTTAAATCCAATTTTATTGTAGCACTGTCAAACATGACACTGGAACTGTCAAGAACCAGAGAATCATTTACTTGAAACTCACCAATTAAGGTTATTACTTTACCTCCTTTTGCACTTTTTAAAACCAATTTCCCAAAGGTTATCAAACCATGCCCTTCAATTGATTGGTGAGCACTGTCACTAATATACACAGTAGATCGATTCCCGTTTTGCCAGCCTCCTTGTACATTTACATTTCCTTTTATGTGCATGTCAATTCCATGAGCATTGTTCAAATAGCCAGTGGAACTTACGTATATATTTTTAAATATTTTGTCTTGGACCCTTGACTTAAAAACCAAGGTATCTGAAAGCACTAAACTGTCTTGAACTTCAAATATTTCACCTCCAACTTGTACTTTTCCATTAATTACATTCATGGTTTTTCGCACTAAAAACATTCCGTTTGCAGCATCAATTGATGCAGTACCACTAGGTTTATCAATTGTCAAATTATGATATACCGCATTTTTCATTCTTTGATTTCCTGAACCAATATAATATACTGGCGTTTGCCCCAAAATAAGCGAACCTGTGCTATTAGCATTCCCATGCAGGATAAACGAACCATTAGTAAATTTAACATGTCCTGGCCCTTCCCAATCACCAAATACTTTTACGACCTTATTTCCGGCCATGAATCTTATGGAAGACTCTGTAATATTTAGTCCCCCTCTAACAATTAACGAATCTCCTTTCCCTACTTCCTTGATGCTTTTAGTTACTGCTCCATCTTTTACACGCAAATTTCCGTACACAGGATTCGATGATATAATTTGGTTTCCTTGCGATTCGTACGAAATGGTCGATGTACTATCAATGAATAAATTTTTACGTTGATAGTTAATCGGGAAAACAGTTGAATAAAGAGCCAAACTGTTACCTAGTATCATGGTTGAATTTTTATTTAAATACAACCTTGAACTCGACTCAACATTAAGTTTATTCCCTCCTACATTTAAAATAGTATTTGAATCAACTACTAAATCACCATTAACGTTAAAATCTTTAATGGCTCTAAGGTGACTAGTATTAGAAGCAATCAAATTTTGAAAGGTATTTAACTGAACTCCATATAAGTTTTGATCTCCATTTTTATTGAATTCCACTGTATTGTCAAGGTGCTCCCAAGCATTAATTACAGCTTCATTCTGATCATTATTCATCCCCAAGGTTAACTTGGAATTCTCCAAATTAATGATGATTCCTTTCCCCTTAATACTTGAGGAAATATTAATACTTCCATTGTTATAGATTGTATCCAGGTCGTTAATTTCAATCCTAGGAATTTGAACAGGACTGGACCCCCTAAGTTTGATGGTATTCATTATTGACCAAGTGCAACCTGTCCCAAAACAACCTTGAAACACACCCATATTTATGACATCTGCATATACTCGATGATCA
>JBLIBC010000135.1:0-7194 GCA_047632015.1 Glaciecola sp. | reverse complement strand
CTTTGCTCCACCTCGATTACCGAAGCTTCATCACTACTACGAGCTAATCCGCCATCCTTTAAGGCTTTGCTATTGAGTCTTGTGTACATTTTCCACTTGGCAGTTCACTTTGTTGCTCCCCACTCAAAATACAAGAGGAAGGTCTGGTAAGCAACTAACATCCCTAAAGGACTTCCCGTGTTCCAATTAAAAGCCTAAGCCGACCAGGTACGACGAACAAGTGAACTCATATAGAAATATGATTAATGGTGAACAAAATCATTAATTCTAAATAAAATGACTGACCTTGGAATACCTGAATGGAAAAGGGTTTACTTATTGAATTAAGGTAAGGTAAGAAAATACTGATTTAGGGTTGTTTTGGCTCAAAGTTTATCCATGCATCAAGGCCACATTACTCTGCTAAAACAAGAATACTAAGTCTCTTTTAGCGGAGCAATAAAAACTTTAGCTCCTTTTATTTTAAAGGAGTCACCTAATTTAAGCCGATTTCAAATAAATAGACAACTCTAAAATCCTTTCTACAACCTTCGTCAAATAAGTTCAACATCTGCCCTATTGGATTCACTTAATAATCAAGTATTTACGGAAGTATCTCCTTTTTTTGTGCGATGTTTGGGTAAGGTGGTGGTTTTTTAGTCCGCCACTTCTCTTAAATCCTTCTATCTATTCAGAATACAGAATAAGATAGTCTCAATTAATTGGATGAAACGATTTTATGTGTAAGAACTGAATTATCATTCATCACATTTATTAATATTAGTCCTTCAAAATCAACACTAAAGTTAAGTGCACTTGTAAACGTACTTCTGTACAGTAATTCTCCAACAGTTGAATAGATGTTGATTATTGAAGGCAAGGTATTATCCACCGAAACAGTCCCTTTTCCTTGGTGATAGTTTATTGTGATAGTTGAATTAATTTCATCTTTAGGTATGGTACTCGTTAGGTTATCAAAAACATATTCGGAAGTTCCCATTCCCCAAAACCCACTGTTAACGTGTAATTCTTCACCTATAAAATGAGCATTATAAGTGGTGTCATTCTTCATGTTTGTTGTGTCAATACTTGTAAGGTTATATCCGGAATACCATATTCTTAGCTTGTTTCCATCCAATAAAGGAGTAGGAGCAAATATTTCTGCTCCAAAATTTCCATTGGTCCAATCAAAATCGCTGCGAGTATGTATAGAAACAGTATCGTGATACCATTTGTTAATGTCCCCGTAAGATTTGAATTGATGCAGTGCCACTTGCTTCCAGTTATCCCCAAAAACATTTTGAGCAACGTCTGTAAATAGATAAATGGTATCACCAATCAATACTGGAGATGGTGTGGACAGTCCTTGATAATTGTCCGCGTATGGATAAACCTTTGTAGGATGGGTAGCTGTTAATGTTGTATCTATAAAATTGACACCGTCTGTACTTCGAACCAAACCAATGTTAAATCCACCTAAAGAGCTTGCAGCAGTATAAAAGAGGTATAAAGTATCTTCTTTTACCATCACTCCTGGTTCTGCCACAATTGTATCCATCCAAGAGTAATTAGAAGAAGGTTCAAGTGCAGGGTTAACGTCCATTGTCCAGGTAAGCCCATCGGGTGATGTAGCATGAGAAATCTTAAATAGATAAGGATTATTTTCAGTATAAACTGTATTGTACATGTGGTACACCCCCTTGTAAAAAACAACACTTGGTGTTTCAACCCCTCCTCGGTAATATGTTGTTGAATCTGCCTCAAGAACTGGTGCAATAGGATTTAAGGTCCAGCTATAACCATCATTAGAAACTCGTCTATATATACTTATAGTATCGTTTGGATGATTTAAACCGCCTTCTACACCAGAGCAATACATGATGTATTGACCATTTTCCTTTAGTACACAAGGGTCATTCCACGGTACACCTGCTATATCGTCTCCGTAATTGATAATTGGATTTTGAGTGTGTGCTACAAATTGCGGGAAAAATGATGAATCGGGTGTTTGACTATATAATTTACCCGAAGTTACTAGTATCAGAAGTATGATTATTGTTCTCATTTTTAAATCTTGGTTATGTTGCATTAATACACCCAAAGTTACAAAAACTACTAGAATCATCACTACCCCACCAAAAGACAAAATGCACGATAGTTAGTTGACACGCCAACCTTTCCAGAGTAACCAACAATACCAAGCTTTACAGAGATGTAGGGCTTTTTTGTTTTATGAGGTGGTGGGGTCATGTGGTGGGTTTTTAATCCACCACTTATCGTCAGAACCTTTTCAAATGGAAGCAACATTTCTTATATTTAAGAATATCAGAATCGTATTTCTAGCTTTAGAAAGCTTGTTTTTCACTTCAGCACAAAGTAAAAAAAAAGGATACTCTGATTATCAAAAGAGTTCAGAACAATGAATTATATAAAATCATTAAAGGGGTCTTGTTGCATGGATAACCTCCAATAATTAAAGTTAGTAACTTTGCTCTAAACCCATCAGATGAGAGCCTACAAACAAAAGATTACCAATTGCAGCACCTATAATAACAGCTTGAAGCAACGAGAAAGATTGGATTTTTGGATGGATAAAGACATATTCTTAAACTGGGATTACAAAGGCCAACAAACTAAAGTTGGCAAGGTTATCTATTCGGATGTAGCAATTGAAATTGCTCTAATACTCTCCTGTTTACATCTTACCACTCAGTTAAACTGAAGGTTTTCTCAGCAGTCTCCTTCAGTTTCAAAACTACCAATTAACCGTACCTCACTATACTACTCTGTGCAGAAGGAAGAAGACCCTCGATGTGAGAGACAAGCTTAAAAAAAGGAACGGAAAAGAACCGAGGACAAGGGACGAACAAGTGAACATCATTGAAGATTAAATACCGGTGAACAAAATATCATTTTTGGAATTGATGGAAGTGGACTTAAGTGTTCTGGTGAAAAAGAATGGTCACAATCTCAGTATAGAAGGACCAGTAGAAGAAAGTTCATTAAGATACATGCTGGAATAAATGTTACTCCTCGACACATTCTGTTAAATAAATCCACCAACTCAAAAGTATCTGACATATCAATCCTTTCAGAGGCTATCGAAAGTGTTGACGTTAAGTTTGACACCCTGTTTGCTGACGGAGGATATGATTCCAAATCTTCATGTCAGCTAACTCATTTAGATACAAAAGTAGTTATACCACCAAAGAAATGAAGCTATTAAGTCAACCAATATAAATCACTACTATTTCGTGCCACTTCTTGCTCTAAATTCCCCAGGAACCGTTCCTTCCAACTCCTTAAACACCCTGATAAAATGATGTGCGCTATTATACCCTACACCGTAGGCCACTTCGCTAATTTGAATTTCTGATTCAACCAATAATTTTTTACCACGTTCTATCCTAATGAAATTCAAGTATGGTTTAAAAGTTTTTCCTGTGCGTTCCTTTAGCTTTTGTGAAACTTGGTTTTCTGTCAACCCCAATTCGCGTGCAATGTCTCCAATTTTTAATGCTGGATTTGCAAAATGCTGGCCTATGAATTCAAGGATTAATTGTGGGTAATCTTTTCCCTTCCCCCCCCATTTAGACAGGTCAACAGGAACAAGTATTCTTGAAAATTTTCGACTTCTAAATTTATTTAACGTGAATATTAGCAAGCAATAAGTAGCTAATAAATAAGATCCATTCAAGTAATATCTGGTGTAAGACGGGATAATTTTCAACTGTGAAATCGAGATCGCTTTTTCCTTGTCAAGGTTGTGACCAGCCACATCATATATGGCAATGTATTCGGTTTTAGCTCTTGAAACAGTAGGAAACTCATTTTCGGTAAATGGTTTGTTAATGAACCACCAACTCGGAATCCTCACAATTTCGTCCAAGTCCATTGTTATTGAATTTTGTCCTTTTTTCAAATTAATGTTCTTTTCAAAAAACACGTAGGAACCAGGGATTTTTTTGTTGGTGTAGCCGTCAACCATTAACCCTATCCTTATTGATAATTGCAAGTCTTGATCGGTTTCAATGTCAAGTATCATCGAATATTCTTTGGTATCAAATAACTCGGCGCTGTCTTTCCTGAAAAATAATGATACGTATGGGTACGGATTGCCTTTTATTAAGGTGTACTTGGTGCGAATATCGCCTTCAATTACTTTGGAGCTTATTACAGAATTACCAAGTGGCCCTTCTTGGTCCGAATTAACATAATACTCATACCCTGCTGATTGCAAAAAATCATGACTACCTTTTTTAAGGTAAAAAAAAGCAAAACCTACCAAAAAAAAAGGAAATAGTATAATAATTATGACTGATCTTGTACTCAAAGCTTTCTTTCAATTTAAATGCGTTTGATAAATGTACGATAATTTTAATCGTTTATTACGTAGTAGTATCAGGCCATGTGGAAAATGTACATTGTTAAATGGAAAATGCACATTGACTAAATAAACATATCCTCATCTTTGGGAGGTAACCAAAACCAAACACTATGAAGAACAACATCAAAAAAAGAATCATTTTTACTTTACTTATAGCAATCTCTTTTTCCTCATTTGGAAAAAATGTCATGTCATGGATTCCTATATATGGTATAGCACAAAGTAAAGTATACATGAATGACGAAACGAAAACTAAATGGTTAAAAGACGGATTAACACATATAGGGTTGCAATTTTGGGTTCCTGGAGACAGCGGAAAAGTAGAGTTTTTGACAAAACATCAGTTTGCTTGGGAAGCAGGTACGATTGATCAAAACACAAAAGACTACGTAGCATGGGGAAAGACAAATAATGTAAAAATTATGCTGTGCTTACATAATGTTCGAGAAAACGATTTTGATTGGAACTACACTAAATTGATAATCGACAGTTTTCCAAATGAAACTGTTGCAAGTCTGGTCGCGTTGGTAGAAAGTTATGGCTTAGCAGGTGTCGATTTGGATTTAGAGGGTTTTGGTGATTACGGAAGTGATAAAGCTGCGTTCATTAACTTTACTGATACGCTTGGTAAGGCGTTGCATAACATAGGAAAAGAATTGTCTCTAGAGTTGGTTTCAACACCATGTTACAATTTCCCTAATCCATCCTGGGAATCAGATTTGTCACCTCATGTAGATTTTATGAATTTGATGGGGTACGCTGACACTTACGAAAAGGACAGCACTTTATTTGGATGGTGTCCTGTCACTCCAACTGAAGCAAATTCGTATCCTTTTCAATACTCCTACATAGAAAATTTTGCCACGGTTACTGAAGGAATACCTTCCTCACAACTTAATTATGGTATATCAGGCATGGATTCAGAATGGGGTGGAGACTGTGTGCACAAGCACTTAATTGATGTGGCAAATATATCTTCAGGAGGAGGAATTGCAATTTGGGATTTAAGGCTTACTGGACAAGGCTTATGGCTGGAAGAATCCACTTGGGAAATGATTGAAATGTTCAAGAATGACAGCACCGGAAACGCAATGGCAAAAGTTGCCGATGCGTGTCACGATCTAGTGACATCGTCAGTATTTGAAACAAGTAATGATTCCCCGATTACTTATGATGGAGTAAATCAAATTGTCAACTTTTCAAACTCTAATGGTATTGCTGCATTCTATAGTGTTAGCGGATCGCTGCTTGCTGAACATAATATTAATGGTGACCAAAGCATTTCAATTACTGGATTATCAAATGGAATAGTAATCTTAAAATATCAAACTAATAAAGGTTTATTTGCAGAAAAGTTAATATTAAGTAGAAATCAGTAAAGCGGTTTAATCAGGATACACAATTATTGAGAAATAGGATAGAGTTTAACAAAAAAGGATCAGCAATTGCTGATCCTTTTTTGTTAAACTCTATATCTGTTGTTATCTGTTGTTTTTGAACTACTTAACTGTTCATGCTTATCAAAAACTCATCGTTATTCTGTGTATGTCTTATTCTATCTTGAAGGAATTGCATAGCTTCTTGAGAGTTCATATCTGCCAAGAACTTTCTTAGTGCCCAGATGCGTTTTAAAGAATGATCTGCAAGCAATAAATCGTCTCGTCTAGTACTAGACAAAGTTAAATCAATGGCTGGGTAAATTCTTTTGTTCGCAAGTTTTCTGTCTAACACTAATTCCATGTTTCCAGTTCCTTTGAATTCCTCAAAAATCACTTCGTCCATTTTGGATCCTGTATCCACTAATGCTGTTGCAAGAATAGTTAAAGAACCTCCGTTTTCGATGTTTCTAGCTGCACCAAAGAATCTTTTAGGTTTGTGTAATGCATTTGCATCCACACCACCAGAAAGCACCTTACCTGACGCCGGAGAAACTGTGTTATATGCACGAGCTAACCTTGTGATAGAATCAAGTAATATCACCACATCATGCCCACTTTCTACTAATCTTTTTGCTTTTTCCAATACGATGTTAGCGACTTTTACGTGCTTTTCAGCTGGTTGATCAAAAGTAGATGCGATCACTTCAGCATTTACGTTTCGTGCCATCTCGGTAACTTCTTCAGGTCTTTCATCAATAAGTAATACAATCATGTACACTTCAGGATGGTTCTCAGCAATTGCGTTAGCAACTTCTTGTAATAAAACAGTTTTACCTGATTTCGGTTGTGAAACTATCAATCCCCTTTGACCTTTACCTATTGGTGCAAACAAATCCAAAATACGCATTGCAATTGGCTGTTTTTTACCAGACATAAGAGTAAATTTCTCATCGGCAAACAAAGGTGTCAAGTATTCAAATGGAATCCTATCACGCACTACCTCTGGCGTTTTACCGTTGATCTCTATAATTTTAACTAAAGGAAAATATTTTTCACCTTCCTTAGGTGGACGAATGTGTCCTATTACTGTATCCCCTGTTTTAAGGCCATACATTTTTACTTGATTTTGTCCCACATAAATATCATCTGGAGATGACAAGTAATTATAGTCTGAAGACCTTAAAAAACCATAACCATCAGGCATCATTTCCAACACACCCTCACTGGTTACAACACCATCAAAGTTGTATAAAGGCTCTTTTTTGACAGCCTTTTTTTGTTGATTTGGATTGCTATTTTGACCTTGTTGATTTGTATTGTTGTTTTGACCTTGTTGCTTTGGATTATTGTTTTGACTTTGTTGCTTTTGCTTATTTCTTCGTCTGTTGAACTTTTCCTCAGGAGTTTCCTTTCTTTTTTCCTCATCTGAATCATCATTCGCATTATCCT
>JBLIBC010000134.1:0-7288 GCA_047632015.1 Glaciecola sp. | reverse complement strand
CGATACAAGGTTAAGGCTTGCAAATCAGGTGGTTGATGATGTGAAATCACATTTTCAGGAAATGGTATTTGATACGATTATTCAAAGGAACACTACTTTAGGAGAGGCGCCTAGCCATGGAGAATCCATCATCATGTTTGATGCAAGTTCTAAAGGAGCAGTAAATTATTTGAATTTGGCTAGGGAGGTTTTACAAAAAAATGACTTGACCAAGATAAGTCAGGAAGAGAAAACAATTGACCTTGAAAGCGGACAATAGGAACATTTACCATGGCAAACGAAAAAAAAAGAGCATTAGGTAGGGGGTTGGAATCCTTATTGGGTGACGCAATTAACGATAGAAAACCTGCTTTGGAAACTGATGGGCAAATTGCTTCAGTTTCAAATATTCAAAACATCAGTATTAAATCCATTGAGACTAACCCTTTTCAACCAAGGACGGAGTTTGACAAGAATGCTTTGCTGGAGTTGAGTTTATCCATAAAGGAATTAGGAATTATACAACCAATAACTGTTAGGAAATTGGGGGCTGATAAGTACCAATTAATTTCAGGAGAGCGTCGGCTAAGAGCCTCGCAGGCAGCAGGCTTAACCGAAATACCAACTTACATTAGGGTTGCAAACGATCAAGCGATGTTGGAAATGGCGCTTGTTGAAAATATTCAACGTCGTGATTTGAACCCAATTGAGGTAGCATTATCCTACGACAGATTAGTGAAGGAATGTGATTTAACACAGGAGGAATTAGGTAATAGGGTAGGTAAAAACAGAGCAAGTACTAGTAATTATTTACGCTTGTTAAAACTACCTTCTGAAATTCAAAGTGCCTTGTCAAAAAAGGAAATTTCTTTTGGCCACGGAAGGGCATTGGCAGCATTGGATGATGAGCAGATTCAATTGTACATATTTGATCAAATTAAAAAGGAATCTTGGTCGGTAAGGAAATTGGAGCAGGAAATTAGAGAAAGCAAGGAAGTTAAGACGGGATCTGTGAAAAAGAAAAAAATAAGTTTGTCTTTTTCTCATCAAAAAATTAAAGATAATTTAATTGATTTACTTCAAACAAAAGTGGATTTGAAATCAAACAATAAAGGAGGTGGACAAGTAGTTATAAAGTTCAAATCCGGCGAGGAGTTGGATAGGTTAATGGGTATTTTGAATGCGTAACATTGTTTGCAGTTTTATTGTCTTTCTGGCTATTCAGGTGAATGTTTTTTCATCTGAACAATTGTTATCTACTGATTCCGTCGACATCACTATCACTGATATTAATCAAGACTCATCTGTCACTATAGGTGCTGAAAGTTTTCAAAATCAGTCGGTTGCTGGTAAGAGTGATACTTTGTCCCTTGCACAAAGAGATTCATTGATTGACGTTTTCAAAAAAGAGAAAGGTAATGCCAAGAGTGAGAAACCTGACTCTTCCCTGATGTATCAAGAAAAACAAAAATCACCTAAAATGGCTGGCTTACTGAGTGCCATGTTGCCAGGTGCAGGTCAAGTGTATAACCGGGGTTGGAAAGCTTGGTGGAAGGTTGGGGTAATTTATGGTGGAGGTTATTTTTTATATAGGAACATGGTTTTGTATAACCGAGGGCAGGAATTTTATCATGGTGCGTTGGTGATTCACGACCAAGACACTTCTGCAATCGTCATTCTTTCTGATCTGGAGAATTATGCTGATACATACAAAGATGTGGAAGATTACATTGACATGACTGGTGAGCAATTTGCGCTACTAAAGCAAGGTGATATTAAATTAAGGTTCGAGGGTTACCGTTCCAGTTTGCAAAACATGTATCTTTTTTCCGTTGTACTTTATGGATTCAACATCCTTGATGCTGTAGTTGATGCTCACCTGAAGTCTTTTGACATATCAGATGATATATCAATGAAGATTAAGCCATCCATATTGAACATGAACGGGAGTTACAAAGGCTTAGGTCCTGGGCTTAGTGTAAAGCTGTCTTTCAAATGACAAGGAAGCCATCAGCACGATTAAATAAAAAACAACGCGTCGATCTTGTCATTGAAAAATTGGAGAAATTGTATCCCGAAACTCCGGTTCCGTTGGATCATAAAGATCCTTATACTCTACTTATAGCAGTGCTCCTTTCAGCCCAATGCACAGACAAAAGAGTTAATACAATCACACCTTTACTTTTTGCAAAAGCAGACAACCCACATGACATGGTTAAGTTGTCTGTCGAAGAAATAAAAGCGATTATTAGACCTTGTGGTTTGTCGCCTATGAAGTCCAAGGGGATTTATGGGTTGTCAAAGATGATATTAGAGGAACACGGTGGGGAAGTGCCTAGCTCGTTTGAGGCATTGGAAAAATTTCCAGCAGTAGGTCATAAAACCGCTTCAGTAGTTATGGCGCAAGCATTTGGGGTGCCAGCATTTCCTGTAGATACTCATATTCATCGCTTACTTACCCGCTGGAAATTAACTTCAGGTAAAAACGTAGTTCAAACTGAAAAAGACGCCAAACGATTGTTTCCAAAAAAACTTTGGAACAAATTGCATCTGCAAATAATTTTCTACGGAAGGGAGCATTGTCCAAGCCGAGGGCATGATGTCGATAGGTGCTTTTTATGTAGTGCAACTGAATAATGTTTTGGATTTTTGATATCAAAGTCCTGTATTATAGACCATAACATCTTGTTTAAAGATTAAATGAAAAGAATCACATTCATTATTTTGTTTTTTTGCAGTGTCATTTGCAGTGCTCAGTTAAGAAATACAGATCCGTATGGTATTAATTTAGGGTTGGGAAATGTTATAAATTATACTTTGGAGGAGGTGAAAAAGAATGACATCAAAACTGTTGAAAATTGGTTGGTTGAAAGGAATGAGAAGTCAGGAAAACACAAAGAAATTTCTTTTAGGTACTCTATTACCTTTGATGAAGCAGGAAACCCAACTCAATTTCGGTCAGAATATACCCCCAAGTATTGGTGGTGGCCTTCCTTTAAACGAAAAATAGGGCTACTAAGAAATAGTAAAGAAGTTCATGAATACTCTTTTTATTATGATAGTTTAATCCAGTTGATTCATGTTAAAGAATATTATTATAGAGGTTATGGTGCATTTCTTCAGAATGACATTTATAATACATATCAAGTTGGTCGGTTAATCAAGCAGGAGATCCTTGAGAGGAACATGTATAAAGAGAAGGTGAATTTATTCAAGAATACAGTTACCGGGGATAGTTCGCTGACTACACATGTATTATCGTATCATGAAGGAAAAGTAAAGACAATTGATACCGAATCATTAGATTATTTCTTGGATGAAACTGATACTAGTCGGTTTTCTGCAAAGTATGACGTGCAGTTTGATAGTCTTTTTTTAACAACTAAGAAAAGTCGTGGAATTGAAGTCGACAGTTTTGGAAGGGTAATTAGATCCACACTGTATACCTCAAGTGGAACACTATTGACAGGGGAGAGAATATACTGGGATTCTGCGGCTGATGAAATTTCTAAGTATCACTATAATGATAAAGGTCAACTGTCATCTGTTGAAACCGGTTTTCGTCAAGGAGACCATATAAGTACAAGTGTCTACTCTTATAACCAATATGGCTTAATTGACTCAATATCCTATCTGAATTCAAATTTCTTGACTGTTTACAGGTACCAGACAAATAAGTAGAAAGTATGCAATCAGTTAAGATATAACTATCTTGCTCTTATTCCTACCTATCTAATTTGACAGGTAAATCCAGTGAAATTATTCAGGTACATACCTGATATTAATTTTTTGAATTTCTTCAGGTTCAGTGTCTTTTGTCTCTGATTTTAAGTTAGATATGATTTCTTGATTTTCGATAGCGTCTCTATTTACAAGGGTTTCGGGCTGTTCATCAATTTTTGTTTTTTTACTTGTTTGAACATTTACTGAGTTCACCGCTTCTATTGATTGAGCTTCGCTGGACGATGCTATTTTGTCTTCAACTTGCACCTTTTCCATTGAAGTTATTTCCTGAATAAGTTCTTTTTCTGGTTTCATTGGAGGTGTTGATCCTTCCTGTGCTTTAGCTTGCTGAATGTTATCGTTGGATCTGGTTCCAAGGGTTTCAGTTGCGGCAAACGCTAAAAACACTGTCATGCCAATAGTTGCTCCCCATAATGACGCTACTTTGGCGTACGAGGATTTAATAGTTTTGTATTGGTCTGTTACAGCGGAAAAGTTTTTTCGTGCAAGAATACTTTCGTCCGAAGGCTCTTTGTCCTTTATCTTAATTTTAATGTTGTTCATGAAGTGTTGGTTGATGTTGTTCAATTATTTTACGGAGTTTTTTAACTACTCGGTGCGTTTTTACTTTGGCGTTTTCTTCGGTGATGTCTAAAATTTGACCTACTTCTTTGAAAGGTCTTTTTTCAAAATACCTAAGTTCTAAAAGTTCAATTTCATCTTTTTTTAATAGTCCAATTCCATCAAGAAGCATTTTTATTTGCAGCTCCCTTAAATGTGCATCCGTTTCGTCTTCCTCTTGCATTATCTCCCCAAAGTGCTCTAATGGAACTTGAACTATTCTTTGAGCTTTGTTTCTCCTAAAAGCATCATTCATTTCGTTGTATGCAATCCTGTACAACCACGAACTGAAAGGAAATCCCTTAAACTTGTATTGATGAAGTTTATACAAAGCTTTTGCAAACACTTTGCTTACAATTTCATCCGTCATGTTTTTGTTTTCCACACGTACCAATATGTATTTGTAAATGGCAAGAAAGTATTTGTCGTAAATGATATCAAACCGCTGCGGGTTCTTTTTTGCGGCTGTAATTTGCTGCTCTTCAGTTGCGATTTGTGATTTGCTTTGGTGGTACTTCGTGTTCGTGCTAGTCATCAGGGTCAGGTGGATTAGTCGAGGTTCAACAATATAACGTGTCAAAGTTGTAACGTTACACTTTTATAAAAAAGTATTTAAATAACTTTTTTATTTTCCTGAAATAATATTATAGGCCTTGCTGTAATATGAGTTTATTCTTTGTCGTTACCCTGTCCGAGTTTCTTAAAACGATGCTCTAAAAATGAAATTCCTAAAAGGACGAAGATAGTAATCACGGTAATACCAATTGCTGCTCCAAAATATCCGAAACCAATTAAACAACCAACAGCGGCAATGATCCAAATAACTGATGCTGATGTAATTCCTTGAACAATTTCACCATTATTAAACATGATTCCTGCACCAAGAAAGCCAATTCCTGTTACGATTTGTCCAACCACCCTGGAGCTATCAGTAGAGTCTCCGATAAGCGAAGCTGACAAAGCAACAAAGCAATAAGCTCCCAAGCATATTAAAATACTGGTTCTAATGCCTGCCGGTTTTCCAAATATTTGGCGCTCTAATCCAATCGCGAAACTGCAACCAATAGCAGTACATATAGCTTTGATATTTAGAGGTGTGATGAGTTCGTTAATCATGCTGTCCTGAAAAGAAATTAAAGCGAAAATTTCAATTCCACTCTTCTGTTAATTTCTTTTCCTTTTTGAGTGTCACCATCTGACATTGGCTCATTGTTACCCATTGGGAAAACATTTACCTTATCAGCAGGAGCTCCTTTTCCGACTAAATATTCAGAGACTAATTTCCCCAGTTTAGACGATTCTCCTAATGAAACTTCATAATTGTTGTTATCATCATCAAAGTGAGCTGTGATCGTTAAAGCGATTCTAGGTTCAGCAATTATTTGTAATGCACAATTGTCTAATATCTCCTTTGAAAATTCATTAATCGCATAACCTTCTTCGCTTCTTGCAAACCTTACTGTTTGTGATTTAAATAAGTCAGCACTCACAATGTTAAGTGGGTTATTAGGACTTAAACTGATGTTGTTCACGACTTTATGAATATCAACAGTAGTAACACCTTTTTCTTTTTCTCCTCTTTTTTTGCGTTTCTTTTTCTTTGTTGGAGCAGCCTTTGCTGGTAAGCTAAGTGCCAGGTCATTTGAAAAATTAATATATCCTTCTTTCACTACTGATACGGTATAAGTTGTGTTTGATACTAATGGGATTAAATAATCACCGTTGTCATCAGCATTAACTTCTGTGATTTTACCTGAAGTCTTGTCCGTAAATTTGATTTTGCAAGGCAACGCAATTTTAGTTGACCCATCAATTACATTTCCTTTTACTATTGTTAGTGGATCATTTTGTCCAGTGATCATATCATAAAATGATAAGTCAATTTGAAAAATATCCACTTTGTTTTCAGCATTTTTTAAAGCAGAAATCCAAGCAGTTTTTCCATCGGCAGAAAGCACTACCTCTTTTTCGTCTAATGAAGTATTGATAGGAAACCCTAAGTTTACTGGAGCACTCCATTTTCCATCTTTCAGTTCAGTTTTAAATACATCATACCCTCCCAAGCTATTATCATAATGCCCTTCGGACGAAAAAAACAAGGTTTTGCCATCTGGATGCATGAACACACTAATTTCATTATATGCTGTGTTAACTACTTCACCTATATTTACTGCTTTTCCCCAGGTTCCATCCTCAAGTAAATCGCTGTACCAAATGTCTTTAGCGCCTACACTTTTCCCGTGCATCATGCCACGTCTATCACTGATGAAATAAATTCTGTTTCCGTCTGGCGAAAAACAAGCGCCACCATCGTAATATTCGGAATTTAAGCCTTCAATTAATTGTGGTCTTGCCCATAATCCATTTTTTCCAAGTTTTGAAAGCATGATATCTCCTGAACCCACACCTTTCCAAAACTTTTTGTTGTTTTCATCGACGTTTTTGTACACCAAGATACTTTTTCCGTCAGGTGATACACCAGTGTTTGCACTGTAATCACCCTTGGAGTTTAATTTTCCTTCTACTGCTATTGCTTCGTCCCAGGCCTCTTCTTCCTTGTTCCAATTTGAAACATATATGTTTTCATAGTACTGGTTGTCAGGAAGCAAGTCAACGTTTACGTCATTGCTTCTTCTAGAAGTGAAATACATACTTTGACCATCCAAAGTAACTATAGGGTGGTATTCATTGTATGGGGAGTTAACGTATTCTCCGACATTAGTAATTTGAACAGAAACAGGTTTTTCAATTGCTTTTAATGCAAAAGTACATTGTTTAATAAACCTGTCTACTTCGTAATATTTTAAGTCTTTCGAACGACCGTTTTTTACAAACAATTGATATTGAGCCAGGGCGGAGTTGTATTTCCCTTGTTTATGTAAGGTTTGACCATAAGCATAATGAAAATCGAAATACTTCTTTTTTAACTGGTTAGCTTTAACCAACTCGAAAGATTCAACGGCCT
>JBLIBC010000133.1:0-7294 GCA_047632015.1 Glaciecola sp. | reverse complement strand
TTCACATAAGTTCAATTACTCATCGGAGCCACTATCCAAAGAATGCATTCAATTCGCCCACCTAAATCCCTATGTGTTAAGGATTGATTATGTTTGGGGGTATGAGAATTTTGTTGATAGTTTTAATATTATTGTCAATTTTGACGCTTTCTTGTTCTGACAATACGGAGGTATGGAAATCATCGTATCAAATGATGAAATCCAATGATTTTGAAAGTGAAAATCATTTTGAAGAACTAACACAATACTTGATTCTGTATAGTAACGGGGATGCAAAACTTATTGACTCCTTGCACAATGGAATAAGCAATTCAACTTTAACCAATTGGGAAATTATAGATAGAGAAGGAGTAGAGCATTTCTCTTTTGGTCATGGTAAAGAATCTGAAGGGGTATTAGGTGTTGTACTTCCAATAACGAAAAAAGATGAAAATGAGTTTAAAATGAAATTTGACTCAATTGCTGAAGGTGAACAAACCCTTCATATATGGAACTTGGAGAAATCAAGGCACGAATAACGACCACCAACCCACCAATTGATTCGCCCACCTAATCACCCATTTGTTAAGGATTGATTATGTTCACAGGTAGGGTAGTGGTGGTTGCTGAGGTTTTTGTAGTTTTATAGTGTTTTCACAAGTCAAGACTATAATTTTGAATTATGAAAAATATATTGCAGGTAATTTTAGTGTTTTTATCATATACGTTAACTTCTCAAAACCTAACTGAGAATGAGTTATTAATTAGTCCAGAAATATTTTATAATTCTAGTATTGATGAAAAGTCAGTTTGCCATAAGCAGGGTTACTATCTAGTTGATTCAGCTAACGCCAATAGTTTTTCACTTTTGAATGCCCAATACAAACAAGGAATTACAAAGATTAAGTTAAGGGAGGATACTTCAAAAGTACTTGCTATAATTGAAGTGGATTCAGTGTTAAAAGCAAGGAGCGAAAAATTGTTTTATAAAAATGGAAATATTAGGAGCGATACTTATTTTTCTAAAAATAGAATTGATTCAACTAAAGGGTTTAGTAAGAATGGAGTTCTGACTTATAATTACGGCAATAATGGAAAGTTGTTTTTTGAGGAAAATTACAGGGACGACATCGATTCATCTCTTTTGATTAGAAGGAGGGTTTTTCCAATAAAAGGTCTGCCTGTTGTCATATATTTAAATTTAAGAGATTCGAATAATTTGCCTTTACACTGTGTGAATTCATATTCAGATGAGGTTATGACAAAGGGGTTTTTTAACATTCCCGCAGATAGTTCATATCAAATAGATTTTAAATATAACAGCCCTGTTGTTTATGAAGTAAAAACTGTTTTGTTTCAAGGGGAAACAGTGTCGAGGGTCGTAACCAATTCTCATGAGAAAGATTTTATTTATAGCGATTCTTATCGATGTGAAAGGGTTCTATCACATTAATCTATTCAATTCGCCCACCTAACCACCCCATGTGTTAAGGATTGATTAAGTTTTTATCTTGGGTAGGAGGTTTGTCTAGCTATGAGATATCAGATTTTTACCCTATTGTTCGATATGATGAAAGTTGTTACTTTTACGTCAACTAAATACGACAGATTCAACTATTTTAATCGTTGTAAAAACAACAAAGACTTAATCATTATGAAAAAAGCATTACTATTTATCAATTTAATTCTGTTGACCTTCCTGGCAAAATCACAATACACTCTGATTCCTGATACAAATTTTGAAAAAACTCTTATATCCAAAGGACTAGATACAGGTGTTGTCGATGGAAAAGTATTGACAAGCTCGATAGATACTGTTATTACTCTTTGGGTTAGTTACTCCAGTATCACTGATTTAACAGGAATTGAAGGCTTTACTTCACTGACATTCTTATCGTGCTACGCAAGTCCTATCAATCACTTGGATGTTAGTCAAAATTCTAATCTAGAAGAACTAATTACTGGAGCTACCAACATTACATCAATCGATTTATCCAACAATTTAAAGTTAAAAAAACTAGACGATGGTAAAGGCTCCCTTACATGCATAGATTTATCATCAAATAATCAGTTGACTGAATTTAGAAGTGGTCACAATCTTGAATACCTAAATATCAAAAATGGAAATAACGTAAACATGACTTGGTTCAGCGTAAGTTCAAACCCAAGCTTAACTTGTATTAATGTGGATGATGTAAGTTGGGCAACAACTAACTGGGTAAATTATGTAGATAATGTAAATCTATTTAGTGAAAACTGTCAAGAAACATGCGGACTAACTGTAAGTATTGATGAACTAAGTATCTCAAATAAAAAGTTCACCGTTTTCCCTTCGCCTATGAAAGATTATTTCCAAATAAACTCCAATAGTAATCCCAACGCATTAAAGGTTTCCCTTTACGATTTAAATGGTAGCAACATATCTAATTGGGAAATTGTTGGTGATAAAAAAACTTCGATTATCAACCTTACCAAAGGTGTATATATAATGGAAATACGAACCAAAGGTGGTTTAATTGAAACGCATAGAATTATTAAACAATAGGTTCTGGGTTTTGCCGCCTTAATCCCAACCACTCTCACACAACACCACTACCAAAGAATCTATTCAACTCGCCCGCCTAACCACCCATTTATTAAGGATTTATTAAGTTTGGGGATATGGATACAAGAATCAGTAGTAATCTGACGTACGTTCTTAAAGTGAAACTTTATTTATCTGTGTTTCCTTTACTAATCTGCCTCTTTATATTTGATGGAATTTGGAATAAGTTATTCCTATTTACTCTCATTGTTGTATCAATATATGTAGCCTACAGGATAAAGTTCGTCACTGTTGGTGAGAAAGTTCTGTCTTATGGCTTTTTTAATAAGAAAACAATTAAACCAAAAGACATAGTAAGTGTTGGCTGGTTCTTTTCGCTTTATTCTTTAAAATTAGATAATGGGAAAAACATTCTTTTCATGTCTAGAATAAAATGGTTTTTCTGGAGCACTGAAAGGTTGGAAAAAAAGGTGCTTGAAATCGTACGAGGAAATGATGAACACGAGCTTCCCAATGAATCTATTTGATTAGCCCTTCTAACCGCCTCATGTGTTAAGGATTGATTATGTTTGATATATGAAAAGGAGAGCATAAATGATTATTTGGAAAATATTATTGGGAGTAATACTTGCAATAGCTACAGGCGTAGAATATGCTCATGCAAGTAGAGGTTTGGGCACGCTCTATTCTCCTGTCATGATTGTAATAAGCCTTGCTTTCTTAATAGTGAGTTCCTGGTTAATAGTTTCAGGAGCTTCTAACAATACAATTCCATTCAAATCATTTAAGTTCTTAAAAGTATTTGTAATTACTTTCTGTGGTTTTTTAGTTGTGACAATTGGAAAGCTTTCATCTCCAAAGGAGTTAACGAATTACGTTGAATTAAATGGGATTAGAGTTCCTTTAAGTCTTTGTATTGATGGGGCAAAAGCTAATATTCAAAATGAGGGAGATAGGGAGCTATTCTGTTCATGTGTTGCTGAAATATTAACTTCAGACGAAGAAATATTAAATAAGTATAAGACAGAAATTCGAAACGGAAAGCTGTCAAAAGTATTGGTCGAATTAAATAAACAAGAGCATGCTGTGTTAGGAGATGTGGAAAACTGCATCAATGACATAGAGCTTATTTGGAATGATAAATTAGTGGAATCTTTATCTAAGCAGTTTAAGGTAGATGCACTAGAACTTAGTCTTGCAGATAGTAGCAATGTAGATGAGTATTGTGACTGCTTGCTTGATGAGTATCAGAAAATACCATTAACCCAATACCTTGAGGAATCATTTATTGATACTGAGTTGAATGATTCGATTATTGAGAGTTGTGGTAAAAAATTAACTGACAGGTAATCTACCACCCAAACAACCCATTCAATTCGCCCACCTAACCACCCATGTATTAAGGATTGATTAAGTTTGGGGGTATGAAACGGTTGGGATTTACCACTTTATTATTTTTATTAATTAGCCAGTCTGCTTATTCAAAAAAGTTTACTGGCCCCTCAATATATGGTCCTGATATAAAACTGGGTATTGAGTTCGATGAATATAGAGGGTTCAAACCAACATTTGGTGTAGAATATAATATTTTCAGAGGTCACTACAGAAGATTTGCTGTACATCGTGCCATAGGGATAAACTTTTCTTCGACAGCAACTGAACTTGATATCGGTGTTCAATTTAAAGTTAACCCTTTTCCAAAGTTTGTTTACACTCCTATCGCTAAGTCCTTTTCCATTTTTTATTACATGAGTGGAGCAATGCATTATAAGGATGTTTACGGAATATATAATACGTTCGTATATAAACCAGGTCTTGGAATGTATTTCAAATTCAAAGATTTTAAAAGACTGAGCATAGTACCTGAAATCAATGTTGGTTATTTGCTGAAAGATAAAAACAGAGCTTCTGCAAGTAGTTTGATTTACGATTTTAAATTATGTTTTTTTCTCAAGAGGAAAAGAGCACCAATCAACTTCACCCCAGTGTCAACAGAGACTAACGAGTAAGTTTAGTAATCCATTCAATTCGCCCCTCTAACCCCATGTGTTAAGGATTGATTATGTTTGGGGTATGTCCAAATTCGTTTTAATATTTTTTTCTTTTTGCTTTATATTATCTGTTGCGAATTGTCAAAACAGGGCAGGAATATACCTAGCTAATAATCAATTTGATTTATGTTCTAATCCAGCCTTAGATTCTTCACTAAGTAATTTCAAAGTGTTTTTTACTGGTGAGTACCATGCAGTTGCTGGCAACAGCAAGTCACAAATAGCTATGATAAAATATTTGAACAAAACGCATAGCTTAAAGAAAGTAATCTATGAAACTAGCTGTAGTCACGAAGACTATATAAATGCATATGTACTACGAGGTAATCTTGATTCGCTTAAGTTATTTGGTCCATATTTGGGTTTTTTAAAATCCTTCGGGAAAGTCATGGAATTCTTGTACGAATACAATCTAATTTTGCCGCAGGGTGATAAAATATCTGTAAAATGCATTGATACAGAATCCGAATATCAATATGCTATAAAGGTGTTTCTTTCAGAGTTTGAAAATAGACCGTTACCTTCTGAAATTAAACTGAAGATTGACAGATTGAAGAAAATAAATCCTGAAAATAAAGACTCATCAAGTATTTCTCATATGAAATTAATGATTGACACTATTTATGCAGACATGAAGGCCAACAGGAAATCCTATGAGTTATGTCTGAACGGAAAGTATTTGAAGTGCGAAAGGCTAATAGAAGGTACTCGTCTAGGTGTGGGAAGCACGATTGAAAAATCATTTTCTCCGAACACGCTTGAGCAGCATATAAAAGATAGTGTTGATGCTACAGCAAGAGAGCTATTTATGTTTAAGAATATTGTTAATATTATAAAGGAGTTTCCAAATGAAATATTTTTCGGTCAGTTTGGGAAAGCACATTGCACACTTTCACCAAAGGTTATTGATATGTACTCTAAATCATGGACTTCTTTGGCTTCAATGTTGTATCATTTTGACACTTCGCCTGTTCAAGGAAAAGTATGTAGTATTGATAGAGTAAGAAAAAGGGGAGTGCGATATGCTGTAATAAATGCGGAATACTCTTGGGGTAATGAAGAGGAAAAATTATTTGACGGTCAATTTAGGCACACCTTATATAAATTAGATAATCCTAACAGTCCGTTTTTGGATGAAGCTTTGCGTCACCAATATATACTCCAATACAAGAAGTATGGAAGTACTTGCAAGGAATACAAATAAGTAATAAAGGATTACTTTACATCAAATAAGTTACCTTTTGATATTCACTTACATTAAGAGAAAAAGATATGAAAACACAATTCTTTCTACAGTTAAAAATCAGCTCATTGCTACTAATGGTATTGTTTTCGGGAAAACTATATTCTCAAGAACTTAGCTTGTATGCTAAGAAAATCGAATATACAGAGGCGTATGATAAGGCTAAGACCTATAGAAACGTAAAGAAAGCAATAAAGGTTGCAGAGAATGTTGAGTCATTAAAGATTACTATTTACAACAGCACTTACGAATATTTAGTATTCATGAATAACTATAGTAAGTTCTCAACTTTAAAAAAGTTAGTAATTGAAAACTGGAGTAATGACTCGACATTGAAGTTTGTTCAAGATTTATCAGTGTTTAAAGATATTGAGTATATCCGAATGATGAGTATTAGCATCCCCGAGGATGTTTCTGGGTTTGATAAATTACAGAAATTACAATACTTAGATTTATCTGGATGTGGTTTTGAATCTGTACCAAAAGGAATATTCCATTTGAAACATTTGCAAGTATTAAATCTATCAATGAATAAAATAAGTTTTTTAGATTCTTCTTTTACTAAACTAGACACTCTTAAAGAATTAGATATTTCAAATAATAATTTTGACTCCGTGCCTGAAGTTGTTTGTAAAATGAAGTCTTTGTTGTACTTCGATTATAACAATGCTGAAAATATTTTATTTTACCCTAATGGGAGGGAAGTCTACGTAAACAGGCTTAGAAAGTCACCTGAATGTTTGTTTGAACTAGAGAATTTACGCAAGGTATCGTTTTATAAAGTACCTTCTAATCCAGACATCAAAACTGAAGTAAAGGACTTAAAAGGAAAAGTTAAGGTGCACTGGTAAACTTGATGTTTTTGTTGACTAAGAACTGAAGGGTTCGGTAGCAGTACAGTCACCTAAGTTCTGATGTTCTGCAATCAGGCCAGCACCAAAACCCACCACACAACCCACTCAAAACAAAAAGCCTTTCAAGAATAAATCCTGAAAGGCTTGATATCATTGGTGGAGAATAGCGGAGTCGAACCGATGACCTCCACACTGCCAGTCAGGAGCGGAGAGTTTGGTGATATTAAAGGAAAGCCCCGTGTAGCATGGTCCACATGGGTTTTGGGTGTTTAAAGAGGGTAGTGCTGACACCTGCATATACCTGCATATGAGTGCAAGAACCCACTAAGAAAACCCACCACATGTGGTTAGGACCCACCATGTTTTTATGGTGAACTTGTTCAACAAATGTCAGGTCAGAAATATCCAAGTTCAACTGAAAGATATAAAACAACTAATACGGAAGAGCAAAGGAAGTTGATTAACCAATACCATTTATTGGCATGAGGCTACTTGTAAATATTATGTTCTGGATTTTGACGATTATCCCAAATAATAAGAATCACAATTTCATTCTTTCTTACTTGATAAAACAGCGAATTCTGTTTTGTAAGAACAGCCTTTCGGATACTCTTTTGACTAG
>JBLIBC010000132.1:0-7307 GCA_047632015.1 Glaciecola sp. | reverse complement strand
AGGAAATTAGCTGCTTTAGTAAAAGGTTATGCTGCGGACGATATAAGAATAAGTATTAACCAAGGATTAATGCTGCGGTTTGTTCAACCTGAATCATTACCATATGTGTACACTCAATTGAAAGAGTGGGGAATGGTGAAGGCTGGTTTTGATTCTGTGGCTGATGTTACAGCTTGTCCCGGAACGGACACTTGTAACTTAGGAATTTCGGACAGTGTAAATACTGCTGTGGTGATTGAAGAGTTGATTGAAGCGGAATACCCAGAATTGATTCACAACAATGATATAAAAATCAAAATCAGTGGATGTATGAATTCTTGTGGTCAACATTCTATTGCTGCAATTGGATTCCACGGATCAACCTTGAAGAAAGACGGAAACATCATGCCGGCACTACAAGTGTTGTTGGGAGGTGGTTCAACAGGTGATGGGTTAGGTTTGGTGTCTGATAAAATTATAAAGTTACCTAGTAAAAGGGTGAAAGATGCTCTTCGGTATTTGCTAAATGACTACAATGAAAAAGCGACTGAAGGCGAATACTTCAACGCATATTACAGACGTCAGGAAAAAATGTATTTCTATAATTTACTAAAACCTTTGGCGAATTTAGATACGATTGAAGCGTCTGATTTTATCGATTGGGGACATGATGAGTCATTCATTAAGCAAATTGGAGTAGGTGAATGTGCTGGTGCTTTAATTGATTTAGTAGCTACCCTTTTTATTGATGTGGAAGAAAAATTACTTTTGTCAAGTGAAGCGCAAGAAAAGGAATTGTATTCTGATGCAATTTATCACGCTTACAGTGCAATGGTAAATGCGGCGAAAGCTTCTTTAACATCACTAGGAGTGACAACAAATACACTGTCTGGTATTGTTAACTTGTTTGACGAGCATGCAGTAAGTACTGGTAAAATAGAAATGGAAGGTTCATTTAATGATTTGGTTTATGAAATGAATTCGAATAACCCATCAAAAGAATTTGCTGTTAGCTACTTGGCTACAGCTCAAGATTTTTATAACAAAATAGCTAAGTTAAGAGCAGAACAATTACAATCTAACGAGTAAATGATGAACATGCATCAACATAACGCAAAATTAACTTTAGTAGGAGCTGGACCAGGTGATCCAGAACTGCTTACGTTAAAGGCTGTGAAAGCATTGAATTGTGCGAATGTAGTGATGTATGATGCCTTGGTGGATAAAAGCTTGTTGGATCATGCTCCAAATGCCATAAAGGTGTTTGTAGGTAAACGAGGAGGGAAGCAGTATTTGTCACAAGCAGACATTAATAAATTGATAGTGCAAAACGCTTTGCATCACGGACATGTTGTCCGTTTAAAAGGAGGTGATCCTTTTGTTTTTGGACGTGGTCATGAGGAAAAGGAATATGCCGAAGGATATAACATTAAAGTATCCATAGTGCCAGGGATTACTAGCGCGATATCAGTTCCTGAATTACAAGGAATACCGGTGACAAGGCGTGGTGTTAGTGAAAGTTTTTGGGTGTTAACTGCTACCAATAAAAAGGATGAATTGTCCAAAGATTTACAATTAGCAGCGCAGTCCACTGCGACAGTTGTGATTTTAATGGGTACAAGGAAATTAAACAAAATTACGGCTTTGTATAAGGAGCTAGGAAAAAGGGATGAGTTAATTGCTGTTATTCAAAATGGTTCACAGGAAAACGAAAAAATTGCCCTAGGACAGATTGATACAATAGAGCAAGAGGTGGCTGATAACCAAATTGGTTCACCTGCTGTAATTATCATTGGACCTGTTGTTAAGAGTCATCCTAAAATGCTCAAGAGCATGGCGATGCAAGCTGTTTTGTCTTAAAATAATTTTATGAGCAGCGAAAAGGGAAATACTTTGTATCCTGTTTTTTTGAAACTGCATGAATTACACTTGTTGATTGTTGGAGGAGGAGCCACGGGTTTGGAAAAATTGACTTTCCTCCTGAAAAACAGTCCTGATGCGAAAGTGACGGTGGTTGCGCAAGAAGTTGATGAGAAGGTGAAGTTGTTGATTAAACAATTTGAACAAGTTAAATTAAAAGTAAAAAAGTTTGAGGAGAAGGATTTAATTGGAGTCAATTTATTGGTGTTAGCTACGAATGACCTCTTACTTGATAAGGAAATAAAACAACTGGCCAGCGCAAGAAACATCCTTACAAACGTAGCAGATCAGCCTGAGTGGTGCGATTTTTATTTAGGAAGCATTGTAAGCAAAGGTGATTTGAAAATAGCGATTTCGACCAATGGAAAATCACCAACTTTAGCAAAGAGGATTAGGGAATACTTGGAAGAAGCTATTCCTGAAAACATCAATGAGCTACTGACTGATTTGGGAGAAATTAGAAATAAGTTGACTGGAGGGTTAAACGAAAAGATAAGGGAGTTGAACAAAATTACAAGTTCTTTTAATAGGAAGAAATAATAGGAAGAAACAAAAATTGGACAAATAATACATGGTTAACGAAATGAATATTGAACAACTAAATATCAAGTACAAAGCAATGACGCCATCTGAGCGCATAGCTTCCTTGTTCAAAGATTTTGAAGACATATTGTACACTTCGTCTTTCGGAACAACAGCTGCTTATTTGCTTCATTTGGTGTCCTCTATTAAACCAGAACATGAAGTGTTTTTTTTAAACACGACCTATCACTTCGTAGAAACGCTGGAGTACAAGGACAGCTTGGTTAAACAATTAAACTTGAATGTGACTGAAGTTTTACCGGAACAATGGAAAAACGAATTCACAAAAACCGATAAAACTTGGACTAAAGATCAAGACATGTGTTGTTCCATTAACAAAGTGGAGCCAATAGATAAGCTTAAAGAAGGGAAAAAAATGTGGATTTCAGGATTGCTTGGGTATCAAAACAAGCACAGAAAAGACTTACCTATATTTGAACAAAAAGGAAACTTAATCAAGTTTTATCCTATCATAGATGTAACAGAGGAAGACGTTAAAGCTTACTATAAAAAGCATGATATTCCAAAACATCCACTTGAAGCTCAAGGTTATCATTCTATTGGATGTGCTCAATGTACTGTAAAAGGTAAAGGACGAGAAGGAAGGTGGACTAACACCTCTAAGACAGAGTGTGGATTGCATATGTAATATGTAAAAGGTTGTATTTTACATGTGCAAGGCAATTTTTAAAGCTATAGTATTACTCAATAATTGATCATGATGTTTTAATTGGTTGTCAACTTGAACGACTGAACCCTTTTGGAAACCGTATTTTGAACCGTTTGCACTGTAATCGGTATGGTGTATTTCCCATGTCATTCCAAACCTAATAATGCACTCATCAAATTTGTATTTGTATCCCATACCTAATGTTAAAGCGTTTGTCGTGGCGTTAAATTCATCAATAGACAAATGGTATTCATCATATACGATGTCTTGAGGATGTCTACTGGAATTAAATTGTTTGTGTTTAATTGATATGGAATGAAAAACTCCACTTTCAAATGGTAAACCGTAATCGCGGTGATAATTTACAGCTAGTAATTTACCGAATCCCAATACGGTTTCATGACCTAAACCCAAATTACCTGTTAACCCTTGTTTAGTGTTTGTAGTCTTGTCTGTGTCAATAAAAAATCCTGAGACCAATCCAACAGATACATCAAGAGAGTGTTGTCCTGTGAGGTCTATTCCGTACCCAAGTTCTATGTTTCTAATTTCAATAGCTCCAGTTTGATTAAAAGCAACGGTTACAAATCCAGGAAAGGGTTTTTGTGTTGACAACCCCAACGATTCTTGTGCTGAAGTATTAATCGATGTAATTAAAATGGTGAATGCAATTAATACTGAAAGGTAATTGTTGAGTTTTTTCATGATGTGCCTTTTAAGATGTTTGTCAACATAATAAAGACAAGGATGATGCCAGGTTAAAATGAAACGCAAGTGTTTTACGATCCTAACTGCTGATAATCAATAGGTTGAGATGTTAAAGAATTTTCTTAATTGTGGCAAAAATAAGTTTGATGTCAACCCACGTACTTTGTTCTTGTACGTACTTAAGGTTTAGTTTTAACTTGGCAGGCATTAAGGTGTTAATATAAGTGAGTTCAGGTTCAGGTGAATTTCCCAAAACGGCATCTTCGTCTATGTATTCAAGAGAAGCATAGTCCGTTATTCCTGGCCGAACAGATAGTACTTTACGTTGCTGTTCGTCGTACATGTCCACGTATTTCCTTACCTCAGGTCGAGGTCCAACTAAACTCATGTCACCAAACAACACGTTGATTAATTGAGGAAGTTCATCCAATTTGTATTTTCGTAAAAACTTACCAGTTTTAGTAATTCTACTGTCTGAATTACCGACAGTTAAAAGTCCTTTTTTGTCACTTCCAGTCTGCATAGAGCGAAATTTTAACAAACCAAAGTCCATGTTTCGTAACCCCACTCTTTGTTGGATGTAAAACACAGGGCCCTTGCTTCCAAATAACACAAATGCAGCTATTATCACACCAAAAGGAAGTAAAAGTAGCAGGCCTATTGAAGCTAAAGTGATGTCGATTAATCTTTTCATTAATTTTATTTCAATACTTCTTGCACACTGGAAACCACAGCATCAATGATAATGCTCATCTGCTCCTTGCTCAAATCAAAATATACAGGTAGTGAAATTTCACTTTCAAATAAAGAAAGAGCTACAGGGAAATCACTGATATTGAATCCTCTTTTTTTGTATGCCGTTAACATTGGTAAAGGCTTAAAGTGCACGTTCACCGATACGTCTTTGTCAAATATTCTTTGAATGATTTCATTGCGTTGTTCCAGTGTTACATCCTTAATTCTTAATGCAAAAACATGGTAAGACGAAATTTTCACATCTGTTTCATATGGTGGTATAATTGCCCAGTTGTACTTGCTTAACGATGTGCTGTAGCTGTCAAATATTTCTTTTCGTTTAGCTAGGTCTTCGTCGTATCTGTCAATTTCAATTAAAGCAATTGAAGCTAATATGTCTGTCATGTTGCACTTATAACCAGGTTCAATTACGTCATATTCCCAAGCTCCTTTTTGAGCTTTAGCAAAGGCATCCTTGCTTTGACCATGTAAACTCAATGTGTTAAGCTCTTTGTAAATTAACTCCGTATCAAAACTGGATGAAAAGTTTAAACATATTGCGCCTCCTTCTGCCGTAGTTAAGTTTTTTACAGCATGGAAAGAAAACACACTTACATCACATAATGACCCTACATTTGTACCATAATAAACACCACCTAAGGAATGTGCTGCATCACTCATTACCATTATTCTACCTAGTTTTTCCTGTCTTTCATTGCTAGCAGTAAATAAACTTTTCACATCAGTACTTTGAACCAAGTCGTTGATGTCATCATAATCACAAGGTAATCCTGCAAAATCAACTGCGATGATAGCTTTAGTTTTACTAGTAATTGCTTTTTTTAATAAACTTGTGTTCATGTTAAAGTCACCCTCGTTTGCATCCACCATTACCGGTGTTGCTCCTGTGTGGCAAACTACGTTTGCAGTAGCACAATAAGTGTAAGCGGGAACAATTACTTCGTCTCCTGGACCAATCCCCATGTATCTTAGCATCAGTTCCATTCCCGCAGTAGCTGAACTCACACAAAGTACTTTTGGCACGCCACAGTAATTTGCAATTTTACTTTCTAAAGCTTTAGTTCTTGGACCAGTTGTAATCCAACCGCTTGTCAAAGCCCTACTTACTTCATTTACAATAAGATTGTCAATTCTAGGAGGTGAAAATGGAATCATAATTTAATGTATTGAACTACAAAGATAATAACCTCTCTCCGAAACTTATTGCCTTATCAAATTTATTGATGCGATATATTTATTTCAGAGAGAATAGTCCGTAAATTTGCCATAGAATTTATTAATCTAAAAACATAAAATACATGTATCCAATAGAAATAGTTGCCCCAATGAAGGAGGAATTGACCTCCGCAGGATTTGAAGATTTAACCTCCGCTGAAGCAGTAGATAGCGCAGTAAATAACGATGGGACTACACTAGTAGTTATCAATTCTGTTTGTGGATGTGCGGCAGGAAACGCAAGACCAGCAGTAAAAATTGCTGCTCAAGCTGCAAACAAACCATCGAAATTAACAACGGTTTTTGCTGGGTTTGATTCAGAGGCAGTTAATCAAGCAAGAAAATACATGTTACCTTATCCTCCTTCTTCTCCAGCTATTGCACTTTTTAAAGGTGGTGATTTGGTTCACATGATTGAGCGTCATAACATCGAGGGAAGCAGTGCTCAGGCAATTGCCGACAACTTGACAGCTGCGTTTGACGAGTTTTGTTAAACAAATGATTTAGTACTTGATTATAAAAGTACTTTGCACGTCATTGTTGCTTTGTACTTTAATAAAATAAGTTCCACTTGACCATGTAGCTACATTAACTACATCTCGCGAAGAGTGTGAATTAAATTCAAAAATAAGCTCACCAAGTTCATTGGTGCAGCTTATTTTTTTTTGACAATTTCCGCAGGAGTGGTTAATGGCAAATTGATTTTCAGTCGGATTAGGATACAAGGAAAAATGGTCTTTTTGTATTTCCAAATTGGTCAATAAAATATCTTTTTGATTCACTGAATTGTTGCTCAAAATTTGCAGATCATCATTAAATGCAATGGAATCCACCTCAAAAGGAAGAGGTACATTAAATATTTGCCCACTAAATGAATGGTCTAGTTTTAATAAACTGTCTTGACCTTCGCCAAAAACATGCATCGGTATTGGCATTTCAAAAAATGAAACAGCAGTATTGCTGGTAGTTTGCGACGCCTTTAAATAAAAACTTCCGTTAGCGTAATTCCATAAAAATTGATAAGTTGGGGAGCCTTTCCCATGGTACCAATCGGTAAAAAATTCATCCAGATTTTGTCCAAAAACAGTTTCGAAATGTGTTTTTAATTGGTTGGTATTGGCAGTGCCGTACGATAAGTTAGGATCCTGCATGTAATTTTTTAGGGCAAGGAAAAAATTGTCGTCGCCTCCTATCCATCGTAGCATGTGTAAAAGGGCTGCTCCTTTATTGTACGTGGTACTGCTAAATAACCTTTGGACATTGCTTGTATCATCCACCCATATGGATTCATAGCTGTTAATTTTCCCACTAAAAAAAGTCTTGATTTTCCAGTCGTACCATTCGCTTTCGTACTTTAGTTTTTCCACGCTTAGTCCCGTTGCGTATGTAGCAAACCCTTCGTTCAACCACAAGTCCTCCCATGAAGCACAAGTAATTTTATTCCCAAACCATTGATGGGCAAGCTCGTGGGCAATGA
>JBLIBC010000131.1:0-7378 GCA_047632015.1 Glaciecola sp. | reverse complement strand
AGAAAAAATGATAGATTCCCTTTATGTATTGAACGAGAAGCAAGGAGAAAAGGCCAGGACTTACCGAAAAAAAATGGACGTATTGTTTTTAGATTACTCAAAGAAAAAAAGGAAAATTCAGGGCGTGCACCGAAAGATGAACCGCAAGCTGATTGAGTGTGTCAAGAGAAATTTAGCATACATTGATTCTCTTTTGGACAGCATTGAAAACAAGCGTTGCTCACTGCGTTTTCCATTAACTTATGATGATCAAAAAATGCTTTAGGTGATTCAAACAGCTTATGTACAGCAAAAACAGATGTATGATGAAAAAACCAAGAGTAGCAAGGATAGAATTGTCAATATTTGGCAAGCCCATGTCCGTCCGGTTCCACGAGGTAAAATAAAATCAAAGATTGAACTTGGTTCAAAACTAGGGGTGAGTTTAGACAATGGTTTTGCACGAATAGATACTTTGAGTTGGGATGTTTACAACGAGGCAAGTGATCTAAAAAAGCAGGCAAACAATTACTTAGGTTTACATGGTTTCTATCCAGAACTAGTCTTGGTAGATAAAATTTATGCCACTCGAGAAAACAGAAGTTGGCTAAAAGAACGAAACATAAGAATCACAGCGCCAGCTTTAGGTCGGAAAAGTGAGGCGTCAAAAAACGAATCTTACCAAAAAAAGAAACAAAGAAAAGCTGAAGCCAGTGAGCGTAATCAGATAGAGGGTAAATTTGGACAAGGGAAAAACGGATACAACCTTAATCAAATCAGAGCAAAACTAAAAGCAACTTCAGAGAGCTGGATAGGTGCGATATTTTTTGTAATGAACTTAAAAAACCTTGATAAAATCGGGGTTTCTTTTCTTTTTCGGTTCAAAAAATGGCTCAAAAAGGAAATTCAAGTTTTTTTGAGAAAATTACCGCGCAATTATCTGAGTGAAAAAGTAAAATTTCAAAAATTTTGGTTTTTTCAAAATTGAAAAATTAATTTCTGAGCAGACCCTAAGTAGACAGCTCTATGAATTTAAACGGTTTTCAATCTTTTAAATTCAAGTAATGAATCACAATTTAACCAAGAGGTAAATTGTTCATAATCTGTTTTATAATACCAGAAAAAGTTCATGATCTATAAATTAACTGTAGTTTTGATCATAATTGTAATTCTAACTCTCATCGCCCATGTTTAATTTTTTCAAAAAGCAGAGAAAACCTTTATTTGAAGAACTTTGCGATTTTCACAATCATTTGTTGCCAGGAATTGACGATGGAAGTAAAAACCTTGATATGTCCATGAAAATGCTTGAAGGCTTCAAAGAATTAGGCTTTCAAAGTATAATTACCAGTCCTCATGTATACCAAGAATTGTATCCCAACACTCCCTCAAGCATAAAGACCGCTTTTGATTTGTTGTCTGAAAATATTAAAAATTCAAATGGACCTGAGCTGAGGTCTTATGCTGCCGAATACATGGTTGATGAAGTCTTTATGAATAAATTAGAGCAAGAAACGCCAACACTGACTTTTAATAATGGCTACATCTTGCTAGAAATTAATTTCTTTAATGACACTCAAATGCTTGAAACCTCTTGTTTTAATTTATGTCAAAAAAATATAACTCCAATTTTAGCACATCCTGAAAGATATCACTTACTAAAAGATGTGTCAACTTACGAGAAATTAAAAGAACAAGGTTTTTATTTTCAACTTAATGCACTTTCCCTATTAGGAAAATATGGGCCTGAAGTTAAGGAAAAGGCAAAAAAACTATTGCTTGCGGGACTTTATGACTTTGTAGGCACAGATGCTCATCACCCTAAACACTTAACATCCTTGAAGTCTCTTACTCTTTCAAAGAAGGAAAGTTTAAAATGGGAGTACATCAGAGACTTTCAACTAGATTGTTTTTCGAACTAGCATCAGTTACAAGTAGTGCATAATAAAGGTAAAAAAAATGGTGATTTTAGCCAGTGATTACTACTTGTAATTATTTATCTTCTCCATATCCATATCCATATCCGTAATTGTACTTGTATGAATAGCTGTATCGGTAACGGTAGCTAAAGTTTGATGAAGGACCAGCAATCAGGCCGTTTAGTACAAACCCAAACGGAGGGTTGTCAGGTTGAGCTGTTTGTTCTGCAATAAAAGGTAAAATATTTTTATCCGAATATTGAGCACGAACAACGTATACGACAACGTCGGACAAAGGTAGTAAAGAACTTGTATCACTTACCAACAACAGAGGTGCCGAATCAATGATAATTACTTCATACATTTCTTTAAGAATGTCTAACAACTCTTGCATTCGAGGACGCATTAGCAATTCAGCGGGATTGGGAGGAATAGCACCAGACAAAAGATAATCCATTTCTTGGGCTCCTTTTCCTTTAGTGATTATTGCATCAATATCCTTAAAGTTCTCATCACTTAAATACGTAGAAAGTCCTTGGCCTAGACGCTTAATGCCAATACGATTATGCAGCTGTGGATTTCTTAAATCAGCCCCTAATAATATTACTTTTTTTCCTAAAGCCCGATAACTCGCGGCCAAATTGTAGGATATAAAGGATTTACCTTCACCTTTGGTCGTCGAGGTTACATTAATTATGTTAGTTCCTTGTTTCTTTAACATAAAACTCAAACTAGAACGTAAAACTCTTGTGGATTCTGCAGTAATACTCCTTTGATCACTATCACTTTCTATGTGCTCCGCAAACGGCACTTCACCTAAAATAGTAGCTCCATTTAATCCAGATTCTAACTCTTCTCTAGTATTAATTTTTGTATCCAGCAGTTTTAAAAATAATAGAACTCCAAAAGGAATTGCTAAACCTGAAAAAATAGCGATTAGATAACTAATTTTACTCTTTGGAGTAATAGGGCCTCCGCCTGTTATACCATAGCTCAGCACTTTTAAATTAGGTAAGGCCGAGATATAGGAAATTGAAGCCTCTTCCTTTCTTTGTAGTAAAAACACATACAAATCTTCTACAATTTTAAAATTACGAGCATAACTACGTAAAACATTTCCTTTATTTGGCATACCGGCAACTAAACCACGTTTTTGGTTTTCCATTTGCCTGTAATTACTCAAAGAAACATCTAAACCTTCAATGTAGCGACTAACTCCAGTAATTATTGCTCGTCTTGAGTTGTGTAACTGATTACTTAATTGCAATACCACAGGACTTTGATCGGTTGCGCTCACTAGTAAAGTATTACGTTGAACAACCACTTCATTATAGGAATTAACGAGATGGTTCACACTTTCGTTATCAATACCCACATTTGCAGGTAAAATGTCAAAATTTGTTTGAGCCTCTATTTGCTCCTTAAGACCTTTAGCTATTTCAAGTTGAATACCAAGTGAAAAGGCTTCCTCCTGACCTTTTATGATGTTTTCTAAAGCATTTCCTGTTTGAGTTTCTGGATCAAAAATGTCGTTGTCCATTTGATACGAAATGGTATTCTGAGAAATGGTATCAATACTTTTCCTTAAGCCTTGCAAACGCTTGTCAATAAAAGCAATACTTACTTCAGACACCTCCTGTTTATCGCTCACTTGATCTTCAGCAATTACCTCTAAGAGGGTGTTTAAAATAGCTTCGTTTAGGTTTGTATTAGTTCCTCTTATACTTAAGTTTATTATCTCTCCTTTTTTTGAGGCTGCAACAACATTCAAACTACTTTTCAATCTGGAAACAGCAACATTTAGTGCACTGTGATTAATCACAAAAGATTTATCCTCCTCGAATAAGGAATCTTGACCTGCGATATAAATAAAATTGTTATTTAATTCTTCTCCTTTTAAAAGACTGAAGCTTAAACTGTCATCAGAAACCGAAGCAAAGCCATTATCTACATTAACTTCCCAGGTTTTCGCACCAATTATATCTGCAAACTTAACCTGAAAAGGGATAGATCCTGCAAATAGCAATTTGTTATTAACTCTCCCTTTACTCTGTACACTCGTTTGCAAATCAAGACGTTTAACCACCTGACTTAAAATGTGATAGGATTTAATTACTGCAATATCATTTTCCACATTTACCTTGTCGAAACCAAACATTTCTGCCCCACCTGTCAAAAAAGAAGCAGGATCCGATTCAGCTTCTTTTATTTGAATTTGAGCATTGCTCTCATAAACACGGTCAGCATACCGTATATATATAAAAGCAAATGCACAAGTAACAAAGACGGCGGCAATGAACCAAGGCCAAAAAAAGAGGTAATAAGATAACTCTTTTTTTATGTCAATCTTCCTTTCCTCAGGAAGATATTTACTTTCGAATGATTGGTCTTTCATAAGTTATCTAGACAATACAATAATAGAACTTAAAATAACAGAAGCAATACCCAGTACTACTGAAGCGTTGCCCACGACTCCGGCAGATTTAATTTTAGCAGTGTTAGGGTTAACCACGATCACGTCGTTGGGCTGCATGTTTTGAAAAGGTCCTTTAATCCATTCAGTGCTCGTTAAATCTAGATGAGTAATGATCCTTTTACCGCTACTTTCTCGAATTATAACGACATCATCTCGACTTCCGTTTATGGTGAGGTCTCCAGCCAAACCTAATGCTTGAAACAAGCTTATGCTGTTTTCAGTGTACGTGAAAGTTCCTGGGTTTTTCACCTCTCCTAACACCGTTACCTTTGCGTTAAGTAAACGCACCATCACAGTAGGATTAATAAGATACCCTCCCTTTTCAAGTAGTTCCTTTATATGGAGGCTTAAAGTTTTAGTATTTTTATCCGCTATAGAAATTTCACCTAACACTGGAAAGTTAATGGTAAAGTTTTGGGAAACCAGGTATCCTTCCAGTTTGATTACTTCAACGTTATTTGCCTGTATCGCTACTGGAGATACCACGTTATAAGGCAAAGCAGCTTCAGGGTTCAAGGCACCTATACTAATTTTTAGTATGTCATCTACTTGGAAGCTCGTTTGTTCATGGATCACATCAGTTTCTTTGTAAGTCTTTACATCTTGCATGTAAAGAACCTGGCGCTTTGAAACACATGATAAAAACATTACTGCACAAATCAGGACAAGTAGATTAAAATTTAAAAACGTTTTCATTCTTATATTATATATTTTAAAGCCAACTACTCGATTTAATTTTAGTGCCTAAACCAAATTTTTTTACATATTGGTCTTTCAGGTATTATCAAATAAAATCTTCTCACTCGTTAAAAATTGATCAACTTTTCCATTTGATCCTTAACAATTATGTAATTATTGTTAAACTCCTTACACTACCAAATTTTACAGTACATAAAAGCTAATCATCAAAAAACAAATATAATATTAAACGAGAATAAATGATTGTTTTTACCTAATCATTGCGAATCTTTTTCCCCCTCCTACGCTGAAAGTACAGCACCATCAGTACCATACCTTTTTCGAAAAACACCACCTTTTCTAAAGTGATGCACTTTAAAAATCGTAATACTTGTTGGTAATACCTGTTTTCAAACCAATAAAAATATAATTTTGCTGGCGGTCATTGCCATCAATTATTTGATGTCGATTTACGACACCTGCTTCAAAGAACATCATATTTGAAGGATTGACAAGGTAGGAGAGTACCATTGTGTTGTGGAATTGTTGATAAGGGACACCTTGACCAATAACGTTACCAAAATCATTTTCACGATCGTTATAAGAGCGTAACACATCTGTTCCAACTGCTATGCTGTCTGAGTATTCTAATCCAGAAAATCTGTATACAGATTTCACATTCATGTTCCACCTTTTGTGTTTGTAGTTTGCTATAATAACCCCTTCTTTTAAGTTAGAGCCACTTGGATGTGCTAAAGGTTGACCAGCATTTGAAAAACTCGTTTGTGGTGAACGGTGATTATATGTAAAAGGTCGGATGTGATTATATTCAAGTTGAAAAAATAAATTTTTCATAAACTTAAAGTTATGAAACTTAGCACCACCTTGAAGTGCGTATTTGTTTCGCCAGGAATTGGTTCCCGCAAAGAGCTCACTGTAAACAAATTCCGTCAACATAAATTGTCCGTAAAGAGTAACATTATTTGTCGGGATATATTTAAATGAAGTTCCAATAAGAAGCTTATCAGGAGATCCCAAGTCAAATTCAATAGGGCGAATAATTACAAAAGGATTAAGGTAATTCAACTCTAGAGTATTCCTTGTAGCTGAATCCCCAGCCCAAATTACAGCTTCATATAAAGCTAAATGGAGCTTTTTACTAACAGCGATGTCTAAATAATGATAACTACCATATTTTTTTTGCCGAAGAACACTTGCAGTTTCTTCACGGTCATAATCAATAAATTCAGCAACAATCGTGGTGTAATTCACTTTTTTTCCAAAATGAAAATCCATTTTTCCATACAGATAATTTGGTCCAAAATCCGATAAAATTATTGACCGGTAACCATCCCCTAGAAAGTTTTTCCCATGGGCAAGAGTAACATCGACATATTTACTTGCTTTATATTCTATTCCACCAAAACTTACATACTTTCCATACACACCTGATTCATCGAGAAAATGTACGCTGCCCTCTCCAGGCTTTATTCTTGTTTTTAAAATATAAGCGTCTATGAAAGGATCTGGTTTAATTGGCCCTTCTTGAAAGTAACTGTGCACCTTTATTTTTTGTCCAAATCGTGCATTAAAATACAAACCTCTTTCGTTTGACCAAACCGCTTCGTTTATACTGGTTTCATGACCTAAAGATAAACCGTCATAAGGATCTATAGTAATATCGTAGTCCTTTCCCGACAATTTGAACCAATTGTCATTGAAAAGTCGCGAAGAAATCCATCCTTTATACTGCAGAAGTTTATACTCTTCAATTAACTCATTATATGAGCTGTCAATTAAAAAAGTAGTACTTGAATTTTTTGTTGAAGTAAACCCAGTATCTAGTTGGCCAAAATAATCACTAAAAAAATATTGAATTTTTCGATCTATAACCTTGTTTTGACCATTGATATTCAGGCTACAAAAAAAAATAATTCCAACTAAGACTCTTATTGTTTTACTCTTAACCATAATATCCATTAACTAACTTTTGATAAAAGAGGCCTTTTGTTCTGGGTGATTTTGATTCTAATCCTTCATTAATAGAATCTGCAAGAAGAGTTACTATTAAATCTCCTTATTAAAATTTAACATTGTATTTATTATTATTTCTGAGGTATTTCCTTTTCCATATGGATAAACATCTAACTTTGGGAAGTCATATATTTTTTTCGATGCAGATACTATCTTACCAGTATCATATCCAACCAATTGATTTACACCTAATTCAATTAATTCCACCCATTCTGTCTCAGTTCTCATGGTGATACACATTTTACCAAAGAAAAAAGCCTCTTTTTGTAATCCCCCACTATCAGTAATGACG
>JBLIBC010000130.1:0-7447 GCA_047632015.1 Glaciecola sp. | reverse complement strand
AAAATACTTATCTTTTTTTTTTTAAAAAAACGACACTGTGCTAAGCGCTGACGCAAAAACTGAACTTAAACAATTTGCTATCACGTTTCGAAAAAGCAGGAATCGAAAGGACTTAATTATTGTTGGACATGCCGACTTGGATGGTGACTATAATTATAACACAGCACTTTCAATGCGACGGGCAAAAGCCGTTCGCAATCAACTTGAGTTGCTGGGAGTAAAAAACAGAACGCAACTCATTAGCAAAGGAGAACGTCATCCTGCTGTCTCAGGAAACACCATAAAAGATTTAGCTCTTAATCGTCGGGTTGAAATAGCAATTCAGGCATCAAAAGGACCACGAGCTAAAAGTTTAGACCGAGCTAAAAAGCAAACCTTTGAAATCAACACCAATACTCAAATTCAAATCACTGGCGAAAAAGGCACCATCATCAAATTCCCAAAAAGTTGTTTCAAAGCATCCAAAAAAGACAGCTTAATCCAAATATCATTAAAGGAATACACTACCCAAGAAGATGCGATACTAGCCGATTTGTCAACCGTCACACCCTCTGGAAAACTCATTGAATCGAAAGGAATGATCCACATCGAAGCCAAAATAGGGAGCCGACACATTCCCCTAAAACGCGGAAAAAAAATAGAGATAATTTTCCCCAAAAGAGAAGCCGGAGACAGCACCAAAATATTCTACGGCCAAAGATTCGAGCAAGGGGTTTTATGGACCGCAGGACAAGGACCTATTGGATGCAACGAGGAAATAATTGAAAATTTTAAAGGAGACAAAAATCAAAAAGGAACACTATTCCGCAGAACTTGTACAAAAGCTGATGAAAGTGCTGTAATCCAAGAAAGCTGGCACAATGATGGCACTTTGACAATATCTCAAAGACGAGTTTCAACAGCCGATCGGGTTGAAGCTCCATTATTTTCTACACGCCTAGGATGGATTAACTGCGATAAGTTTAACCAATCAAAACAACCCAAAATCGACTTCGCAGTCCGAGTAACCCCCTCCAAAAACCAACGCGTCTATCTCGTCTTCGAAAACATCAACTCCCTCATGCCCTACAGCACCCGAGAAAACAACCACTACATATTCAAAAACGTCCCTCAAGACATGAAAGTAAAAGTAGTCGTCCTACGTCCCACCAAAGACGACACCCACTCCCTCCTAGCACAATCCCGCACCAAAATCTCCCCCCGCTTCACCAAAAAACTCCACTTCAAAAAAGTGGAAACTGCAACGTTGGAATTAAAATAATGTGGTGAATAAGTCCCACTTCTATCAAAAGTAGTCCTACAAGTGTCTGAAAATCAATAGTGATTCTCAGCCTCAATTGAAACACACTATGCTGTTATTTGACCTTGCTTTCTAATCAAGTATGTACCTTTTCTTTTCAGAACTACCAAACTTGTATTTTTTCGGAAGAAGAAGTCTTGATATTGAAAATGTCGCTACTGAACCAACAAGTGAAGTGGCAGCGTAGTTATAATATCTGGTCGAATTAAAGACCCCTGATTTATAATTTATCGAAACAAGTGGTGCAACGATAAGGCTATTGAATAGTCCTATTCCTGTTAATAGATTCAAGATAGAACGTTGATTACTAAATTTGTCAATAGATATATTACAAATATTATTTCTAGCATAGCCTTTTAAAATTTGTATTACTTCGCCTGATTGTACATAATCTACTTCAAATAAGCTGTAATAATCATTATTATTGGAATCTAACATGTCAAATTTGGTATGTCTATACATACGAACATCCAAAAAGATTGAGTCCCTAGATGTATGTGAAAATTCACCTATCATATATTTTCGATGGTGAAAATTATTGCTATCAGCATAACATGAAGTTATACTCATTTTTTGACCACTCTCTACCGACTGCGTATTTGTGCTATCAGTCCTTTTAAAAGATAATGAATCTAATTGTTGCGATTGGACAGCGATGCTTAATACTGAAAATACAATTGTGGCGAAAAGATTCAATGAATTCATTACGTAAAGATAGAAAATCTCTAGTTAGGCAAATAATTCCAAGTTAAGTCCCACTTCTATACAAAGTAGTCATTGTAAACGCTGGGTTTCAAGTCGGTATCAAATTAGAGCATTATTAAGTCCTACTTTCAGGGTTAACTCCACAAAACCGCGCCCAAACTTCACGTCATGCCAAAGCCATCAGCGAAAAAACTGGCACCAGCTCCTTGAGATTTATGTGGTCGAGGAACGAGAGCAAAAAACAGTTCAACAGTATCTACTGTGTTCTGTTTTTTAATAAATGGAAAGGATAGCTGGTAGTTTTTGAGGTGCTAGGCTTGATTTTTTGCTTACTTTTTTATCAAGAAAAAAGTAAGGGTTTTGCTTCTTTGATCAAAAGAAGGGTTTTGTTTCTTTCAGCAGAAAGAAAGAAAGAAAGAAAGAAAGAAAGGCAAAAAAGATTACGCTACAAGCCGAAAATTCCCCAACAAATCATCCCAATTCCAGATAAAATTATCAGTAATATCAGCGATAGCCTTCACAATAATAGGATTTGGCTGATTCATTTTTTGAAAATGATCCACTTGACATTTATTCAAACCATACTTCTGAAATATCGCCAAGGCCATGATTTTACCTAATCCATCACTTTGTGAACGATCCAAACCAGCAAGATAATCTTCGTACATGTTAATTTGACCTAGTACCTCATCGTGTGAACGGTCTTCGAAGCTTTCAATGAATTCGTCAATGATTAAAATACGCATCCTGTTGTGCTGATCAGTATCAAAATGGTCTTTCAAGTGATATAAATTTGCTCCAAATACAATGTATAAAAACCACTCTAGCTGGTGCGTCTCTATTTCAGGAGAACATTTCAACTCTGGAACTTCGTTTAAATAATCTTTAAGAATAGGAAAACTTTCAATGGCTAAACCGTTGATGGTGCTTACAAATACCTTAGCCACATCTTCCTCTTTTAACCTCTTTTTTCCAAACAATGAAAATACACCCATGAGTAAACAAGTTTACGTTTAATCAAAGATATATGCGAAGTGCATGTTGTAGACGGTTTTTGAAAATACTTATTAACGTGGTAACGTGGATTAAGGCCAGTTAAGACTTAGGGATTACATAATTTTAAAGATAGTTGATAGTGAATTATATCGTCATTGCGAGGAACGAAACAATCTCTCTTTTTGTAGAATTAGAATTGATCATCAGAAGAATATCAACCTCCCCTTGCTATTTATGAGATTGCTTCGTTCCTCGCAGCCGAGCGCAGCAAACAAGTGATTTCTAAACAATTATTATATCAGGAACAATGACGATCACACTGGAACTTTCTTCACGAAAAATGATTTTAATCATCAAACCTCATCAACTGATCGCTGTAAAATGTAAACTCAGGCGTCTCCAATGTAAACCCAAAATTGGCACTGTACCAACACCCTCTATTCCCGAATTTCGGGTTTAATAAAATTTGAGTTTCTTGAGCCGGCATGTAACTTTGAGCCAATAAAAATATTTTTTCTCCGGTCTTGTAATTAACCGCCATGTCTACCACAATCTCGGTATGACCAGGGGTTCCACCTAAAATAAACACATCTCCTATTTTCATTTGTGCCACTTTTACCGTTTTCAATTCCTTTGACAAGGAGTAGGAACCGGCATAGGCAAAAACCATTTCAAGGTACTTCCAAAAAGTAGCGTAATTGTTTGATGGTTTTGCCGACTGAACCCAATGTGATTTGTTTCCTTTCACCACTATTCTTTTCCCTGCACGCCATGAATTATAATCGGCGTTAAAACCATTCATGAAGTTGAAATGAATTTGACTGTATTTTTTTTGCTTCCATAAATGTTCGGCTCTTAACCTCATTACGGCATCAGCGCATTGATGTAAATCGCGCTTTCCAATTTTTAAGTCCACCACAGCTGCATACACGTTGTTATTCCTTTTAGTAGTGCCGTCATAATGTTTCACCAACGACCCGTGTTTTTTCAAAGGAAGTGACCTTAAATATTTAGCATAAGAATTGGCTTTTGCCTCCACCCTCACAAAACCTTCGGGAACCTTAAAACGAGTTTCAACAGTAGTCCCACTCGTATCAATTAATTGACTTTGACAAGAGGTGACAATGAGCACACATAATATTCCCAATAAATTTTTCATGTTGTCTGGTTTAGTTCAGTTTCGTTTTATTTATAAATCCACAGCAATACATTTTTCCTTTTTTTGAACAGCTTATCTAAATACGTCATGTGGTCATTTGAAACCATCGGACAACCCAAACTTGTCATTGCCTGATCAGGATACACCTCATAATTAGGAACACCAAAATAAGAATGCAACACCACTATACGCCTAAAAGCGTTGTTGTTAGTGGATTCCAATCCGTGCAATTTATAATGGACTTGGATTCCATAATTACTATACGAGCGATTACCCACCTTGTACTTCCCTATTGAACTACAATAGCTGCTCGGTACATTGCTAAAGTGCGGCGCCGACCCCACCTTTTCTGGTGCCGTTGAACCATCACAACTGCCATGGGAGCACAAACCCTTTTCCAACAAACTGTCCTTCTTAAAGTCGACCACGAACATCCTGTTTTTCCCCGACGGAATACTCATGTCAACTAACACGCATACGTTGGTGTCCATCTTATTGGCTTTACAATACTTAAATGCTTCCACCTTTTTTTTGTTGAAGTTGACTGCGGCAATTGAGTCCGCTGCAGCTTGTTTTTGTGCTTCCGTTTCAGCTTGTATCCTAGTACAGGACAAACTCAAAATACAAGTGATCAATAAGAGTAAATTTTTCATAGTCTGAGTCGTTAGTTGTTTGGTATAGTTGTCAAAATCAATTATCCATATATCCTTGTGCCTTTCAGCCATTTATTCATCAGCGGTTTGTTACCTGTAATCTGCCCTAAGACGTAAATTCCAGTAGTCGTGAACGCTGTTGATGTACTTGCCAACTCACGCACCACTTTTCCATTAAAAAAGTCCGCATGAATAAAATACACCTTGCTTTGTTCCACTAATAAAAAACCAACGTGGTAGTCCAGTCCTACTACATATAACCCGTCAGGTCGTTTTCGTAAACGATTTAACAAAGTGTCCACGTTTCGATGCGTTTTAACATACGATTTTCCACAGGTTTCGTTGATGATAACCGACGCCGCTTGTTGAGCCATTTTATACCGGTTTAAATTAAAACCCACATGCTTAAGAGTGGTGCTCACAAAATATCCGCAAGCAATTAAACCCTGTTTAGGCACATTAGTAATTCCATTGAAATCCCATTTGGTGCCGTACCAGGCTGGAAATACAGAATCCATTAGGCTTTTATGTAATAATTGGGAAGCTTGTTGGGCCCTGACAGCAGCGGATTTTTTAGACTTAATCAACTCCCTTCGCTGCTTAATTTGATGCAACACGGTGTTGTAACGGACAACAACTTTTGCATTAATTGGAACATCAGTTTGAGCGCCAACAAAGCTTCCCGAAAATAGTAAAGTAACAAGTAGGTATTTCATAGTCATAGTGGTTGAAGTAAGGTGAGTTTTAACGGCCAAATCGTAAATCCGAATAGCCGAAAAAAAATAAAAAAAGGAGAGCGCCAATGAGCCCTCTCCAATTAAATGTGATCTGATTTATTCAAACGTGTACTTCTTCCCTTCCGCCTGCTTGATGATTGCCGAAATTATGACATCATCCAATTGCGTTTCCACGTTCATTTTTTTACGTTCAGCTTTTACAAATACTTCACGTTTTTTACCCAACGCTTTTATTTGATTTTGAATAGCTGTTCTCTCGGATTTTTTAACCGCGATGTAAGCTGTTTTTTCCTCCGTGTTCATGTCTTTCATAACCTCAGGAAGTTGAGCTCCCTCCACTTTAGCCACTTCAAAACTTTCAGATTCCGCAGCATCAACCATGTCCCAACTAGAGTTCTTGTATGCCTTTCCTCCTTTGGATAAAATCCTAGTAGTCATGTTTGCCGTTCCATACGAAGCCGCATTTGAATCCTCCTTAATTTGCTTGCTTTTCTTAACTGCAGCTTGCCGTCCGTAAGCTATATAAGTGTTGTTCAATTGAATGTTCAATTGGTTTATTTGAATGTCGTAAGGTGATTTAATGTGTACAATTTGAGCGTCCGAATTGATGTTCATGTACTTTCCACTTGTAATTCTTGCGCCATGTTGCCAGTTCAATTGCACACCTCGATGGTACTCACCGCAAAAAATGGTGTTTACAATCACATTTTTGTTGTTGGCTAAATTACAAGCAGTTTTGTAGTGTACTGATCCTTGTGTGAACGCCTCATTCCCCGCTATGAATATCAATTGCAAGTCCTCACGGCTGTCACTCCATTCCAATTCCTTGATGGACTTTTTAATTACTGTCCCACAGTACTCCGATCCTCCATTGGTTTTTAAAGCAAACAACCTTTCCGAAATTTCATCAAGCTCACCAGTGAACCCATAAATTTGCTGCACGTATCCATCCATTGCTGAAATTCCGTCATTACCGTATTGATACAAAGCAATTTCAATTTCAGGATCACGTCCGTCGGAATCTTTTGCTTTAGCCAATTGATTTACAATTTTCCACAACTGGTTTTTCGCTTGTTCAATTAACCCGTCCATACTACCAGAGGTATCCAGTAAAATGGCTAGTTTAATTTTTTTAATGCTAGAAGCAGTTGCGGTAGCATCAGCAGGAGTGTCAACATTAACGACTCCAGTGGTATCTGCCCCAGGAGATACAGTTTGTGCGTTGGTACAAGCGAATAATCCGCTCATAAGTAACAGGGCAATTGTTTTAAATGTGTTTTTCATAACGTTAAATTTTAGTTGATTAAATAATTGAGTTGATTAAGCTCGTTATACCTTAAATCTACATTTGAAAAAGCCTAAATAAAACACACAATTAGGGAACAGGATGATTCACTTAGTTAAGTGGCTACTCAAATTAGTTAAGCCTTCAAACTGTATTGTAATGCCCTGAAATTGGGCTATTTTACAATATTTCAAATTAGGATTTAACCTTTAATTGCTTACTTTTATATTATGAGTAACCGAATACTGTCCCAATTTCACCTTGTCTTTTTGATGATCCTTTTACTAGGGGGAACTTGCTATGCTGGTGGTAAAAAGGGTGATGGGGGCAGCTATTCAAAGTTGCAAAACCAAAGCAGGGTGAGTGAAAAATCCTTACTGATTCAGTTAAAGTCCATCGAAAAAACGCTTTCAGTAAACCCTGAGGAGGACATTCAAAAGCTGGAAAACATCATTAAGCAGGCAATTCAAGGAAACCACGACACAGCTAAAATGCGGGCTTATTGGCTGATGGCAAAAACGTATAAGGGACTGCAACAAGGGGAGCTTGCTTTGAAATTCATGAATTTGGCTTTGGAGAAAAAAGATACTAAGGTGGAGGCGGAAGTTTCAA
>JBLIBC010000129.1:0-7469 GCA_047632015.1 Glaciecola sp. | reverse complement strand
CGCTTGTGATTATAAAATGTACATCTCCCATGTTTTTCATGATGTCAATTACTTTCTTTTGCAAGTTTTCAGCATAATTCTTGGCTAAACCTGTGGACTTAAATTCCTTAATTAAAAGTATGTTTTCTTTTTTTGACCATTCCACCACGTCCCATTCTAATTTTAATGCGGTGTATTGTGAATTATTTAATTGGTGAATCCTTCCCGCCAATTCAGTCGAATCAACGATGTCCCTGTTGTATATTATGGCAAAATAATGAGGAGCAACGAGTGTAGTGTCAAAGGCTTTTGAACTCTCCACTTGGTGCGATTCCCCCATTTGCTTCATTCTTTCAAAATTAATTTGAGCTAAAATAACTTGCGCTTCTTTAGCTTGATCCGATCCTTTATGCTCAAAAACTAATTTTCGTAGCGACTTTTCAAACTCCTCTTTCCCTTGTACTTGTCCAATTACAAAGGTTTCAAGCATGTCAAAATTTGCTTTCATGGAGTTTTCCCTTGTCGTGTCTCTAACTTGCTCAATTGAAACCAATACAGAATCGTACTGCCCGTTGTGGTATAAATTCAACATTTCAGCATACGCTATATTCAATTTTTCCACTCGTTTCTCTTCCTCAGCTCCACGGTTAGGAAATTTGATTAGCAATGCATATTCAGAACTTGGATACTCCGCTAAGATTAAACTTTTATTAATCGCAGCATTCTCTTTATCCCCGCCCTTATCATAATTCCTAAACAACTGATAAAGTGACTTTGGCCTGTTTCCATTTTTTGGAAAACGCCTGTTTAGTTCCTCAAAGTAAAAGTTAGCCCGTTCTTGATCGTTTAATTTGTTGTTAAATATAGTGGCTGTTTGATACAAAGCACGTCTTATTTTTGCGTTAGAAGAATCCACAGCTTCCTCTGTAAAAGGCAAATTTTTAGTGTAATAATCCACGGTTTTATTTTCAGCAAGTACAGTATTTCCAAACTCATCCACTTGACTTTGTGTACTCACTTCCACCTCTTCAATACTCACACTCGATTTGTCAGAACGTCTCCAACTATCCTCCAACTTCCTGTTTCCAAATACGCTAATAAACTCAGCGTTGGCACTAGCAAGTAATGTCGGATTATCAAATAACCAACCTCCAGTATTTACTTGAGTTGCTGCAGCTGCCTTCATCTGAACTAGTTTAGCCTGCAAAGCAACCTCTTCATCCTCCTCTTGCTGTTCCACTTCTTTAATTAAATTATCAATGAAAGCTAGCCTATCTTCCTCGGTCATACCTGCTACTTTCTGTAAGCTATCTTGCGTTGAAATAATATTTAACTGCTCCACCAATTCTGTTAAATTATCAGCTTTATCCCTGATGACATCGTAATTATCATAATCAGTAGGTAAAGAAATCAATGAGCTGTCGTAAAACATTTGAGCCTCCACATACTCTGGAATTTTAAAATGATAGTTAGCCACCGCTAAGTACGACAACGCTTTTTGCTTAGGATTGTTAACACTTTTTTGAGCAGACAATTTGTAATTTTTCACAGCTAATTCCTCTTTTCCTCCTCGCTCATAAACTTGCGCCAAAGTGTAATATATTTGATCCTGAAAATCACTATTTTTACTGTCTTTGAGCATCTTAGTTAGAATGCTTACAATCTTTTCACTGTTTTTACCTTGGTGTGTTTTTGCCAAACTTAACTTGGCATTAAACTCCATTTCATAAAAAACCGCCTTTTTAGATACCTCTTCAAAAAGTACAGACGCTTTTACCAACTGTCCCTCCTTACTATACAATTGCGCTAAAATGTACTTTACCCTTACTTTTAACCGTTGACCTTTTAAATCATCTAGGGCCTTTTCTAAAAACTCAATGGCTAATTTACGATCCTCTGAATTGATGTAATACAATCCTCTGAGTAAATCGTGTTCAGCTCTTAACTTTTCGTTGAAATTCTCATCCTCTTCAATGGCTTTGAATTTAGTTTCCGCATCCACGTAATTTTCTTGATAAATCAAAGTTTTTATAAGCTCCAATTGGATGTCATAAAAAATGGGGCTTTCCTCAAAATGAGCCAACAAATACCTAAAAGTGTTCTCTGCTGAATCATACTGCATCTTGAAAAACTGAGCCTGACCCAACAACAAATAACAGTCGTCTATCATTTTATTATGCTCGACCAATTTTCCTTTCACTTTAAATCGCATGCTGTGCTTGTCAATCATTTTGGTTGACTTAGCAATGGCACGATTCAATAATGTATACTGGGATTCAACTTGTGATTTATCTCCATACCTGAACACAGTTAGCACCTCTTCATAATTGTCTTCATGGGACTTATAAAGGGCCTTTTCAGCTTCCTTTAAAGCTTCTCTTCCATGAAAATAACCGTTGAATCTGGCTGTTGTGTAGTGATACGATTTATTTGCAAAAGCATTCTTTTCAGTATTACAACCAACAAACACGGACAATGAAATCAATAAAAAAAGGACTAGAATTAAGCTATTATTTAGCTTAATTCTAGTCCTACTATTTTGTATTAATCCTTTCAAAATCCTATTTCAGTATTATGGTATAACTACTGCTACAGCTTAAAGGAACGGAAAAAACAATAAAAAATTACTTGTGTAAGTAATAAATTCAATGGTCATTCCTATTTCTTCCCAAATCTTTTACGTTCTCCTTCGTTCAAATAAATTTTTCTAATTCTAATTGATGTAGGAGTTACCTCTACGTATTCATCTGCTTGGATATATTCTAAAGCTTCTTCCAAACTTCTCTTGATTGCAGGTCTAATTTTAATTGCATCATCCGTACCTGAAGAACGTACGTTACTTTGCTTTTTCATTTTAGTTACGTTAATAACCAAATCACCATCTCGGCTATTTTCTCCAATTACTTGACCTTCATAAATATCGTCTCCTGGATCAGAAAAGAAAGTTCCTCTGTCTTGCAATTTATCAATTGAGTAAGGAATCGCTGTACCTGTTTCCATTGATATCAATGAACCGTTTTGTCTTTGTGGAACATCTCCTTTCCATGGTTGATATTCAATGAACCTGTGCGATGCAACTGCTTCACCTTGTGTGGCAGTTAACATGTTACTTCTCATTCCAATTAATCCTCTTGAAGGAATCTCAAAAATTAACTTAACCCTTGCTCCTATAGCTTCCATTGACTTAAGCTCCCCTTTTCTTTTGGTCGCCATTTCAATCACTTTCCCACTAAATTCATCTGGAACATCCACGTTCAATTCTTCAATTGGCTCGCTTTTCTTTCCATCAATTGTTTTTATTAAAACTTGTGGCTGACCAACTTGTAGTTCGTAACCTTCACGTTTCATTTCCTCAATTAATACTGCCAAGTGCATAATTCCTCTTCCGTACACCAACCAAGCATCTGCCGAATCAGTATCTTCTACTTTCATCGCCAAGTTTTTTTCCAACTCGTGATTCAACCTGTCCTTAAGGTGTCTTGAAGTCACAAACTTTCCATCTTTTCCGAAAAATGGTGAGTTGTTAATTGTAAAGAACATACTCATTGTAGGCTCGTCAATATCGATTGGTGCTAATCCTTCTGGATTTTCAATATCAGCTATCGTGTCTCCAATTTCAAAACCTTCCAAACCATTAACAGCACATATTTCACCTGCCTGCACAGACTCCACATTTCTTTTTCCCATCCCATCAAAAATCATCAATTCTTTGATTTTTGCTTTTACCACACTACCATCTCTCTTAACTAAAGAAACTCGCATGTTAGTCTTCAATTCTCCTCTATAAACTCTACCAATTGCGATTCTTCCTACGTAACTAGAATAATCCAAAGAAGTAATTTGCATTTGAACTGTACCTTCCTCTACTTTAGGAGCTGGAATATGTTCTATTATTTTTTCAAATATGACGTTCACATTGTCTGTTGGTTTTTGCCAGTCTTCGCTTAACCAACCATTTTTTGCTGAACCGTATAGCACCGGGAAATCCAATTGCTCTTCACTTGCTTCTAACTCAAACATCAAGTCAAAAACTTTTTCGTAAACCGCTTCTGGATCACAGTTTTCTTTATCAACCTTATTTACAACTACCATTGGTTTTAATCCCAATTGAATAGCTTTTTGTAATACAAAACGAGTTTGTGGCATTGGCCCTTCAAATGCATCTACCAACAAAATAACACCATCGGTCATTTTTAATACACGCTCTACTTCTCCACCAAAATCACTGTGACCAGGTGTGTCAATTATGTTAATCTTATGGTCTTTGTAATTTACCGCTGCATTTTTAGCACGAATGGTAATTCCTCTTTCTTTTTCCAACTCGTTACTATCCATTATTAGGTCACCTACTTCTTGGTGAGCCGAGAATACTTCACAAGCGTGTAACATTTTATCTACCAAGGTTGTTTTACCATGATCAACGTGAGCAATGATTGCTATGTTCCTAATTTTTCCCATTCGTTTTTTTGTAAAAATGAAGCGCAAAGATACAGGTATCAATTGGAGTTATCTCACTGATTTACTTTTATTTTGGAAGGTAAAGACCCAAACTTTATTTTTTCTTATATTTGAAACAATTTTGCTGACTGAACAACGAACTACCTTAATTTAAATACCTATGAAAAAAACTATCAAATCTCCTTTAAACCTGTTCGTTGCAGGGCTAATTCTTGCTTCGTCACTTACATTTGTGAAATGTACTAAGCCTGACACAGAAGGACAAATTAAATTTGTAACATTAAATGATGCTAAACCTGTGGTTGGGGCCTCAGTAAAACTGTACATCGATACTAGTAAGTCTGACGCGGGATTCTTTCTTTGTAATTCTAACAATATCATTACTCCTGAAAAAGATTATACAACCGATGGAGCTGGTTCGATTTCAGAATGTTTTGATTTACCAGCTTTAATTAATGTATACGCTGTACTAACAGAAACCCTTCCTGATACCACAGGTTTGGATAGTGCCACAAAAGCATTAATAGTTGCTAATCTTAGTATTGTTGGGGAGGGGAAACTTAATCTTATTGCTAACGAGAAGACTTCTATCACCATTAAAATGAGTTATAACTAACTGTATAACAATTCAAAGGCACTTCGGTAAGCTCCTATTCCATTGACATAGTCAAAAAGATTGGCGTAAAATTCATTACGGCAAATTGTAGCGCTGTCTCCTATGATGACTAGTTTTTTCTTGGCACGCGTCATAGCTACGTTCATTCTTCGTTTGTCTGATAAAAACCCGATCTCTCCTTTATCGTTGGAACGAACAAGAGAAATATAAATGACATCACGCTCTTGTCCTTGAAAAGAGTCTACCGTGTTTACTTTGATCTGCTTTTTCAAACCATCTGAAAGGCCAGCATCATCAATTGCTTGAGTGATACAATCTACCTGTGCTCTGTAAGGTGTGATTATTCCAATGCTCAATTTGTTTTTTGTCTCCTCATTCATCATCAACATGTACTCTTGAAAATGATTTAACAACAAGCGCGCCTCCTCCTTGTTAAAAGTACTCCTAGACTCCGCATCAACTTGTTCCTCAAAACCAGTCCCTGCTGTATCAATGAATTCTACAGGCAAATCGTCCGGGAAAATTTTCCATTGAGCAACTTTGTCATTTGCATTTAAATCACTTCCGTAAAATTGTTTGCTCGAAAAATTCATGATCTGCTCATTCATCCTGTACTGCTCATTCAACATCACGTTTTCTAAATTGCGTTGTATCGCCTTTTCAAACAAGGTGGTTCTTAAGCCTCCTTTACCAGCCTCATAGGACTTTACAGTGGGAGGAAGTTGTTGGTGATCACCTGCGAAAACAACCCTGTTCGCTTTCAATATTGGGATCCAAGCAGCAGGTTCCAAAGCCTGTGCAGCCTCATCAATAAAAACCGTATCAAACTGCAGTCCTTTTAATTTCATGTTGCTTGCACCCACCAATGTGGAACATATAACTTGTGATTCTTCAATTATGCTTGAAGTAATGTAACTAGAAAGTTTGCTCGCGTCCTTTTTAAGTTTCCTGGCCTCAGCTAATAAAAGTGTCCGCTGCTGACGTTCTTCTCTGCCAAAATTTCTTTTCCATTTTCCACTCAAAACAAAATATTCCTCAGCTTTCTTTTTAAGCTGACGCAGCGTTTTATAATCCTTGTGTACGGTGATTCTGGCATCCAAAGTAAAACTTAAAGCTTCCTCAGTTACTCGAGCCGGATGCCCTATTCTAATGGCAGAAATTGAACTGTTGCTGAGTTTAGACACCAACAGATCCACCGCGGCATTACTTGGAGCACATACCAACACTTGGGATTCAGACTTCAGTACCTCCTTGATGGATTCAATAATAGTAGTGGTTTTTCCAGTTCCGGGAGGGCCATGGACGATTGCGACATCTTCTGCTTGCAGCACATGCTGCAAAGCCTCATTTTGTCGTTTGTTTAAACTCAAATTTTCCTCGACAAGTTCACTGTTAAAACTCGCATCCTTTGATCCTAAAATTATTTCACTTAAAGCATGCAACCGTTTATTCTCTCCTGAAATTACCTGTCGTAACGCATATTCCATCTCCTTGTATGCGTTTTCATCAAACAACAATTGAACACCTAAAATCCCATCGTGTATCCATAACGGCAATTCATCACAATTCAAGGTGATGAACATTTCTTGCTCTTTTACTTGATTTACTACGCCGTCCACATGGTCCATTTGTTCCCCACCTCCTTTTCGAACACAAAAAAGACTTACTAACTTTCCCGATTGAAACCCGTCTTTTTGCACATGCTCTTTTGATCTTGAAACGCGCACAATCAGACGTTCTCCATTGTCATACTTGCTTTTTTCAAGTAACACTGGATACCAGCAAACACCAGTAACTCTCCTGTGTTTGAACGAAGTTTCAGCAGTGCGTTTTTTATACTGCTGCAAGTCAGCCTCTTTCTCTATTTGCAAAAGAGCTTGAGTATTGACTAGTTCTTGTTGTACATCTAAACGCATGTTTCAAAGGTAAAGATTAATGGCTTGAGTTCGATTATATACTCAGCCCGAATAGCTTTTCGGGAATTTTACCGAAGGTTATTGTCTTCTTTCGCAAGGCAACCGAGAAAGAACGACGAACACCCGAGCGACAGCGAACAAGTGCACTCAATTAAAAGTTAACTTAGGTAAACAAGTTAACATCTTTGAAAATAGACAAATGGAGAACAAAAAATTCAATCGTAGACATAGCGACGTTTTTATTTTTAAACGATGAGAAAGGAAAAAGAACGAGTTGAAAAACCGAAAAGCTATTCGGTTTGAGTATACTCACATTGTAGTAACAATTTCTTACTTTTAGCGTCAACAAAAAAATTCCATGAAACCCTGCTTTGCTTTTGTCTTGTGTGCCTGCTTTTTTACTACTACAGTAAAGGGGCAAGAGGTCTTGATGGAACCTTCCTTTATTAAAATAAAGTCGTCAAAAAACAAAAAAACAACAGCAGTTAATTTAGTGTACA
>JBLIBC010000128.1:0-7471 GCA_047632015.1 Glaciecola sp. | reverse complement strand
GAAAACATACTTTTAATTAAGGAATTTAAGTCCACAGGTTTAGCCAAGAATTATGCTGAAAACTTGCAAAAGAAAGTAATTGACATCATGAAAAACATGGGAGATGTACATTTTATAATCACAAGCGCTAACTATGTTAAATTATTAGAGTTTAAGGAGGAGGAAAAGTACCTTCAGTTTTATAAGGAACGGTATTAATTGCATTAATATAAGATTCAAATTATTTCAAGTATAACATGAAGAAAAATTTTCTTATCAATTTCTTCTTGTTGTTTTTCGTAAACATTCTGGTTAAACCTGCATGGTTGTTGGCTGACTTGATGGTTCAACGTGAAACGAGTGAAGAGTATGGACAGTATTTCATATTGTTTAATCTTTCGGTGATGCTTAACATGTTCCTGGATTTCGGAATAAGCAATTACAATAACAGAAAAGTTTCAGGTAACGAGCATAATTTTAAAAGCTATTTTTCCAAAGTTTTTACTTTGAGAATGGTTCTTGCCCTAGTTTATTTGATCGCTTTAATTGTAGCGGGAACCCTACTTTCGTATGATGGAATAAATCTGAAAATACTGGCTATATTAGGTGTTAACCAAGTGTTACTAGCTACTTTAACTTATTTCAGGTCAAACTTAACCGCACTTGGTCATTTTAAGTTTGATAGCATTATGTCCATTGTAGACAGGGTGGTTATGTCAGCGATAATTTTGAGCGTTGTATTTGTAAGTTCAACTCAAGTAAGCATATTGCTTTTTATCAAAGTTCAGTTTATAGGATATTTTGTGGCTGTATTGGCAGCTTTCATTTTATTAGCCGCAACAGGAGGCTTAGTAAAGCCATCTTGGAGTTTCAAATTCAACAAAGTGCTATTACTAAAGAGTTATCCTTATGCGCTCATCGTGATATTAATGTCCGCCTACAGCTATTCAGATTCTATCATGTTGGACCAGATGCGAGACGATGGAGTATGGGAAAACACCATTTATGCTCAATCATTCAGAATTTTAATGGCAGCAAACAATTACACTTATTTGATTGCCGTCCTCTTGCTTCCAATGTTTTCCAAAATGTTAAAAAATAAGGTGGATGTAAAATCTTTACTAAGGCTTTCGGGTTCATTATTGATATATGGAACCTTGTGTTTGGCCATCATGTTTACTTTATATTCACACGAGTTCGTAAATTTATTATATGCTCATTACAGTGTAGATTTACCATTGCTGGATAGACTTACTACTGATGGAATTCATGTCATTAACTATGATGAAATAACCTATTCAGCGAAAGTGTTTTCCTACTTGTTATTAGGCATTGTACCTATGTCCTTCAATTATATTTATGGTGTGTTGTTAACGGCTGGAGGGAAAATGAAAATTTTAAACATCTTGTCTTTGTTTGGTTTAGGGGCTAATCTGGTTTTAAATTACATGCTAATTCCTGTGTACGGAGCTGTTGGAGCTGCTGTTGCAAGTGTAATTACTCAGAGTATTTGTGCGCTAGGACAATGGTATTTTTGTTACAAAGAACACTCAATTTCATTTCCCGTTGTTCATTTTCTAAAATTTATAGGGGTGGGATTAACACTTTATATTGCCGGGAATTATCTTAAATTGGAACTCGATGAACCTATTGCCTTGGCTGTATTTATTGCCATGTGTACCGTGTTGATTTTCACCTTAAGACTTGTCACGTGGAAGGCTGTAAAACTACATTTGCTAAAAAAGTAAACTTTGGTCACATTTAATTAACTTTATTTCGTGTTGAACCCCTTAAAAAAACTTGCAGGACAAACCGCCATTTATGGTGTAAGTAGTATTGTTGGACGTTTTTTAAATTATTTATTGACACCATTTTGGACCAGGGTGTTTCTTGTCGGACAGTTTGGGGTTATTACTGAAATGTATGCCTACGTTGCATTCTTGGTTGTTTTCTTGACGTATGGGATGGAAACAACCTTTTTTAAGTTTGTCAATAGAAAAGGAGCCAACAAGGACACTGTTTTTTCTACTGTCCTGTTTTCTGTTGTGGCTACTGGAGCCACTTTTATTGCTGTAAGTACTGTCTTTGCTCAATCATTAGCTGACTGGTTAATGTACCCTGAGCACAAAGAATACATTGTGTGGTTTGCTATTATTGTGGGGGTTGATGCTATATCATCCATCCCTCTTGCAAAATTGCGTCAGCAAAACAAAGCAATAAAATTTGTGACAGTCAATTTGATTAATGTGTTGGTTAACATTGGACTTAACTTGTTTTTTCTTGTTTATTGTAAAGGACTTTTTGACCAGGGAGATACGAATTTTTTAGTGGAGACTTTTTATAACCCTGAGATTGGAGTAGGATATGTTTTCATAGCCAACCTCATTGCTTCGCTTGTTAAATTTTTGGTGATGATTCCAGACATGGTGTCTGTAAAAATGATTTTTGATAAAAAATTGTACAGGAAAATGATACCTTTCACTGTACCGCTTTTATTTGTTGGATTGGCGGGAATCATTAATGAAACCCTTGATCGGGTTCTACTGAAGAATCTTTTAGTACGAAAAATGAGTTGGGATGACGCAATGATTCAGCTAGGACTTTATGGCGCAAATTATAAGTTAGCAATGATTGTGGGTATGTTTATTCAAGCATTTCGATACGCGGCAGAACCATTTTTCTTTAATCAAGAGAAAAATAAAGGGTCAATGAAGATGTTTGCTGATGTCATGACTTATTTTGTAATTATCGTTAGCGCCATGTTTTTACTTGTTGTCTTGTATTTAGATGACTTCTTTAAATACTTTATGCATGAGTCTTTTTGGCCTGGACTTAAAGTGGTTCCAATATTGTTAATGGCAAATATCTGTCTTGGGATATTTACAAATCTTGCCATCTGGTACAAGCTAAGCTCAAAGACTGGATTTGGGGCACTGATTGCAATTTTTGGCGCTGTAGTAACCATTATCCTCAATCTTATTTTAATTCCAATATATGGATTCATGGGGAGTGCGTGGGCAACTTTGGTGTGTTACTTTTTAATGATGGTAGTGTCATATCGATTGGGTCAAAAACACTACCCAATTCCGTACAATCTTAAAAAAGCTGGACTCTACGTCGGGCTTGCAATTGCTATTTATTTTGTTTTTATTCAGGTACAAAATGTCGGTGAAACGAATTTTGCTCTAAGTACCTTGTTACTTCTTATCTATTTGGTTTTAGTGTACTTCATCGAGCAGAAAAAACTTTTTAATACTTGATACTATGAAAATTGTATCAATAGATTATGGCGTTCGAGATTTTGGTGTATCCTTTTATTTACCAGCAATTTCATTTGACACTGGACAATGTTTTTTTCGTCTAAGTGTCTTTTCGACGTAAACGTTGCTGTACTGCTGAACTTAAATTGTGAACTAGCATGGAATAAAGCGGTTGTTACTTGTACTATTTTTTGATTATAAATTTACATTCAAGTAATAAGGAGTTGTATGATTGAAAGCTCTGTAATGTTCGATTGAAAAAAACAGATAGTATTCATTTAATTGTTTTTGTGTCACAAGAAAGTAGCAGAACATTACCCACGGCGTGGAGATGTAAAACAACTAGTACGGACATATAAAAAAAGGGAACCATGGTTCCCTTTTCGTTTTATTTAGAGTGCCATCAGATGGCATCAAATACGATAAGTAAAGCGTAAATTACACCTGGTATCCAAAACAATAATGTTAAGATAAGGCTGATCCAAAACGAAGTAGAGATTCCTCTTTTCAAGAATACAGCTACAGGAGGAAGAAGAATTGCTAGTAAAATCAGCAAAAGAAACGTCACCTCACTATTTTCTTCTAATTGACTTCTTTTCTTTGCATTTTTAAGTGCTTTTATTTTTTTCAAAGTAGACATCTTTGAAAATTCCTCAGCTGCAGCAAGCTGCTCAGTACTTAATTTATTAGTGTTTGACTCGTTGTTGTTTTCTGAATTTTCCCCATTCGCGTCATCACTTCCTTCCACATTCGAAGCCATGTCACTGTTGTTGCTTTTTTCATTTATTAGTTTCGCAAGATCAGATCTTTTGTTTTTCTTTTGGCTTGATTTATTAGTAGTATCATGACTGTCATGTCCAATGTTTACATAATATCCGTTACTGTGTCGTTTTTTAGTAATGTTCAATGTGCTTCCACATGAGCTTACTAATATTGCTAAAAGCACAAACACACTTGATATTGAAAGTATAGATTTGAGTTTCATTTTTTTCATAGTTTAAATCAATGTTTAAATATAGTTAAAGAAGATAATAATAAACCTATTTTATGTTAAAAACTTGCAGTCACAACTACCTCGTCAAGCATGCCTTTTACTGGTGGATTTAGTTTGGATATGCTTATTGTACCTGATTTTATCAATGGAAATTGACTTTGTATTTTCCTTTTTATCCTTCCTGCAACATGTTCGATAAGCTTAGATTTGATTTTCATTTCAGCAAGCACTAAATCGTTTATTATTGAATAATCAACAGTGCCTGAAAGTTCATCGTTTTGTTCCGCCTTCTTAAAATCAACAGTCAAACTTAAATTAACTTCGTACCATTGACCAACAGTTTGCTCGATATCATGAACACCATGAAAAGCGTAAACTTCAAGTCCATTAAGTTCAATGAGTCCCATTGTTTTATACAGCTAACATTGAGGTATCCTTGCTTTCTAGTACCGATGATCCAGTTAAGAATTCATCCACACTTTTAGCACACTCACGACCTTCAGAAATGGCCCAAACTACTAGGGATTGTCCACGTCTCATGTCACCTGCTGTAAATACATTATCAACTGAAGTTTTGTAGTCCTTCAAGTTTGCTTTCACGTTGCTTCTAGGATTTAATTCCACTCCAAATTGTTCTAAAATTCCTTTGCTTTCAGGTCCTAAAAAACCAACAGCTAACAAAGCTAAATCACAAGGTAATATTTGTTCTGTTCCTGGCATTTCTTTGAATCCCGGACGTTGACCTGGCTCAGCTTTTTCCCATTCGATGCGAACAATTTTTAAACCGCTGACATTACCATTTCCATCATCAACAAATTCCTTTGTTAGGACGCTCCAGTCTCTTTCACAACCTTCGTCGTGAGATGTGGAGGTTTTTAATGTGAATGGGTATTCCGGCCATGGGTTGTTAGCAGCTCTTTGCTCACCAGGCTTATCGCTAATTTCTAATTGAGTAACCGATGTAGCTTTATGCCTGTTTGATGTCCCAACACAATCAGAACCTGTATCTCCACCACCTATTACTACTACGTTTTTATCAGTTGCAAAAACTTCTTCCACATCTAAACCTTGGTGATTTTCATGCTTTAAACTAGAGACCCTTGCGTTGTTTTGTGATAAAAAGTCCATTGCAAAATGAACTCCTTTTAGTTCTCTCCCGGGCATTGGTGTATCTCTAGGAACAGTCGCTCCCCCTGATAATACTACTGCATCAAAGTCTTTTAGTAATTCGTCTGCTTTGATGTGTACTCCTACATTCACCCCACATTTTACTACTACACCTTCAGCTTCCATCACCTCAACACGTCTTTCAACTACTGATTTGTCTAATTTGAAATCAGGAATTCCAAACCTCAATAAACCTCCTGCTTTCTGTGCTCTTTCAAACAACGTCACCATGTGACCAGCTTTATTTAGTTGATCAGCCGCCGCCATTCCAGCAGGACCTGAACCAATTACAGCAACTGTTTTTCCTGTTCTTTTAATATCCAACAATGGCTTTACCCAACCTTGGTTAAAAGCTTCTTCAATGATTGCTTTTTCGATGTGTTCAATAGCTACAGGTGGCTTGTTAATTCCTAATACACATGATCCTTCACAAGGTGCAGGACAAATCCTCCCTGTAAATTCGGGGAAATTGTTAGTGGTAGAAAGTATGTCGTAAGCTTCCTTGTAATCTTTTCGGTAAACAGCATCATTAAACTCAGGAATGACATTTCCTAATGGACATCCACTGTGACAAAAAGGGACACCACAATCCATGCACCTTGCAGCTTGATCTTGTGTTTCTTTGACAGTAAAAGGCTTGTAAAACTCCTTGTAATTTTGAAGTCTATCCTCTACTGATTCCTTTTTTGGCAAGTTCCTATCGTGTTGTAAAAATCCGTCTGCTTGACCCATGTCTTAACTATTTTCTTGACCGTAATCCGGTCGTTTGTACTAATTTATTACTCGCAGTTGGAGTGTTTTTAAGCCACACTTTCCGCTTTAGCCTTTGCTGCTTTTTCCAATAACACCCTTTTAAAGTCCCTCGGCATGATTTTCTTGAAGTTTTTCAACTCCTTTTTCCATCTGTTCAATATTCGCTCAGCTACTCCTGAACCAGTGTTGTCGAAATGTTCTTGAATCAATCCTTGCAACTCGTCTTGGTCTTCGTCAGATAAAGCTTCAATTTCACTAAGCTCAGGATTGAAGTTGTCGATGAAAGAGTTGTTCTTGTCCCAAATGTACGCGTACCCACCCGACATTCCAGCTCCAAAGTTCCTTCCTACTTCACCAAGTATAACTACTCGTCCACCAGTCATGTACTCACAACCATGATCTCCAATTCCCTCAACCACCGCAGTCACACCTGAATTCCTTACACAAAAACGCTCACCAGCCATTCCTCTAATAAAGGACTTACCTGAAGTCGCTCCGTAAAAGGCTACATTACCAATAAGCATGTTTTCTTCAGCAACAAATTTTGAAACTTTTGGAGGATAAATTATAATCTCACCTCCCGACAAACCTTTTCCGAAATAATCATTGGCTTCACCCTCCACTTCAAAACGTACACCTTTGGTTGAAAACACCGAGAACGATTGTCCACAAGAACCATTTAACTTAATGTCTATCGTACCGTCAGGTAAACCTTTACCTCCGTATACTTTTGAAATTTCGTTAGAAAGCATTGCTCCCACAGACCTATCAATGTTTAAAATGTCAAATTCCATTTTTACCGCTTCACCCTTAGTCAATGCTGGTTGTGCTTTTTCAATGAACTTCCTGTCTAAAATATCATCAATTTCATGTTCTTGTTCTCTTGTTTTGTAAACACCAACTTGGTCAGCTTCTTTTGGTCTGTATAACAAGGGACTTAAATCCACATTTTTAAGTTTCCAATGATCAAGCTTTTTGTCTAACTCTAACATGTCCACTCTACCAATCATTTCGTTAATGGTCCTGAATCCTAATTCAGCCATTACTTCCCTTAAGTCTTCCGCTAAGAAGTTAAAAAAGTTGACCACGTGGTCAGGGTTTCCTGAAAACAATGCTCTTAATTCCTTATTTTGTGTTGCAATTCCAACCGGACATGTGTTCAAGTGACATTTTCTCATCATGATACAACCCTCGACTATCAAAGCCGCAGTTGCAACGCCCCATTCTTCAGCACCTAGTAATGCTGCTATAGCTACATCACGACCAGTTCTAATTTGACCATCCGTTTGAACGGTAATCCTAGAACGTAAATTGTTTA
>JBLIBC010000127.1:0-7474 GCA_047632015.1 Glaciecola sp. | reverse complement strand
GAATGTTTCTGATACCGTATTTAGCAGAAATTTCGTTGTTGTTGTCTACGTCAACTTTTCCAATGATGGCTTTACCTTCATACTCCGCTGCTAATTCTTCAATAATAGGACCAACCATTCTACATGGCCCACACCATTCTGCCCAAAAATCAACTATTACTGGTTTGTCGCTTTTAACTGCTGTTTCTTCAAAATTTGCGTCGGTAAATTTTATTGCCATGGCCTAAATTAATTGTAAATGTAAGTGGTAAATGTTTATCTGGAAATAAAGTTAAGTCAAAAACCCTAATAAGTAAACTGTTTAGAAAGGAAGTTTACAACATAAATGGAGATTTAACTGACACTAGGTTTTTGTGTGCTTTTTTCTTCTTTTGGAAGGGGTGGAGTATCAGTGAAATTTCGTGTGAGCCTCCAGAATTTGGCGCAAGTTTTGAAACGGTATGATCATATGAGTAAATTACCTTAACGTACTTGGTTTTAAATCCAATAATGGTATTAAATGCATCGCCGTACCTGTAAGAAAACCCTAGTATTCCGAATCGATAGGTACTAAGTAACCCTGTGTTATTTGATTTAAAATCTCGTTGTTTGGAGTACATCACATGTGGAGTGATGTCTAAGTCATGCCCCTTAATATCTGTCGTAAACGTTTTTGAAAGTTGCAAAGACAAGACCCTTGGATGAACACTTGAGTTGAAGGTAATAAACCCATTGCTAGGTTCAAGAACATGAAAAAAAGCAGCTCCAATAGTAAACCCTTTCCAGTATATACTGGATCCTACTGAAAAATCTAAATAAGAAATGGCTTGCTGCCCTTGACGGTATTGAGATGTAGAAGAGGTAAACCCTAGTTGCTGATCAATTTGGTCTCCGAAAGTCAACTTGCTCCAATCCAAAACCTTTTGATTGTAACTTGATTTCGCTCCAACTTTAATGAAGACTTTTCTAACTTTTATGTTCTGAGTATAATTCAGAGCTAAATTTGTTGTTGTCAGAGTTCCCGATCCAGCGTCGTCACGCATTAAAGAAAGGCCTAAATACCCATTTGTTTTAGAAAGGTAATGATGGTATCCAAATCTTGTAGTTACATAGTTTCCTTGAATCTTTGGCCATTGATTACGGTGATTCAAATAAGCTACATTAGAGCTGTCTTTACCCATGAAGGAGGGATTGAGTTCTGTATAAGTACTCATTGACTGCGAAGTGATTGGATCTTGGGCTTTAGCTAATAAAGATGATCCGATTGCAAATACTACTAGAAATAAGCGTCTCATGAAAATTAAAATAAGTTTTTCAAAGCTAAGGATTAGTCTTGAATTACGTTACGACACTACAACATAAATGGAGATTTAACTGACATTAAATTCTTGTGACCTTTCTTTCGTTTCTTGAATGGATGAAATTGTAACGAGATTTCGTGAGCTCCACCAAAATTTTGAGCAATTGATGAAATTGGATGATCATAAGAATACAGCACGTTAAAGTACTTCGTTTTAACTCCTCCGGTGAAATTAATATCATTATCCACTCTATTTGACAAACCAAACACTGCCCAATGGTATGATCCCAGAACCCCTATTTGTATCGATTCGAAAAAACGTTGGTACCTGTACATTACATAAGGAGAGATTTCTAATTCATGACTTTTAATTTTTGAGGTAAATGATTTAGCTAATTGAACTGTAATTCTACGTCTTAATGGATTGGTTATTTGTTCTGACAAGTCAATTGGGTTAATGATGTGATGAGCAGCAGCGCCAACAGTAAAGCCATTCCGGTAAAAACTTAATCCTACGGAAAAATCAATGAATTTTTTGACTATAACTTCGTTACTCTGCCAATCTTCAGCAGGTTGTAAGTACCCTAATTGTTGATCTCTTTGCTCAGAAATACTCCTGTTTGAGAACTGACTAGTATTTTGAACAAAACTTGCTTTTCCGCCAATTTTGAAAAGAGATGTTTTGACTTTAATATTCTGGCTGTAATTCAAAGACAAACTTGAATTAGAATATGTATTATCAACTACGTCATGTTGCCCGTTTAATCCTACGAAACCATTTGTTTTACTAAGGTAATGGTGGTACCCGAAATTAGTAGACAGATATTCCTCTTGTACAGCTGGCCATTGATTCCTATGTGTAATATACGCCAAATTAGAACTGTCTTTCCCCATAAAAGATGGGTTTAACGCAGTGTACGCACTTGTTGATTGAGTATGGATTAGGTCTTGAGAATTAACATTAATTGAAAAGCCAAATATGGCGAGTGAAACAAGTAAATAGCGCAATATTGGAGAGTTTAGTTAGTTAAAAAATACTAATACCTACCAACGGCACTTTTAGATGTTTATTATCAAATGTTCACGTTAAAACAAATTTAATTACAACCTCCTGATATATTCATTAAACGTATCTTCCTCAGGTGCTTCAAATTTGATTTTAAGACGTGATTTACGCTTATCCAAAGCATTGATTGAAATGTTCAACAAATCACAAATCTCTTTGTTTGTTTTACCCATCTTAACATAAGTACACATCAATAAGTTGGACTCCTTGATTTTAGGGTCCATGTCTTTTATTTTTGCCACAAAGTCGTTGTGCTCGGAATTAAAGTGAATTTGAAACTCATTCCACTTTTGTTCTTCACCTTTTTGAAGATCCTGTAAGGAGAACCTCAAGCTTTTTATTTCAGCCATTAATCCTTGTGGGTTGTTGATGTTTTTCATCAAGTTGCTCAATTTACCGCTTACGTGTTTTAAAAGCTCACTTTTTTGACTGTAGTTCAATGCCAAGTATGATATCTCTGTTTCTTTCTCGACGATCTCTTTTTTCAACAATTCTTCTTTGTGCTCATTTTGTTGAAGTAAAAGTTCCTTTTCCTTTTGACGGTTAAGTTTTATTCTTTCCGTTTTTAACCTGACGACCCATGCTTTATAAAGTACGAAAATTAATAGTACAAAAGCAATGGCGTATATGAATTTAGCAACTCCACTGCGGTACCAAGGTGGCGAAACGCTAAAATGATAAACGTGTTCACCCAATGTAGAATTCCTGCTGGTAGCTTTAAGTCTTAATTCATAATCCCCTTCAGAAAGGTTTGTGATCTCTTTGTAATTTGATTTTTGATTGCTTTTCCAAGTACTTTCTTTTCCTTTTTTTACTAACATGGTGAACCATTCTATTTCATATAGCTTTTCCATTGCTGAATAGGAAAAGGAAAACCTGAGGTCGTTTTGTTCAAATGAAAGTAAGTTTTTATTTAAACTCACGGCGCTATCGTTTTTCATGTCAGTAATTGATGAAATTTTCACTTTACCAAAGTGGGAGATAGGCTTTGAGTTTTGAACAATGGCAAACCCGTCAGATGTTCCAACTAGAAACTTATTGTCTCCAATTTTATTAATCATTTCATTGTTGCCAATAAGTTCAATGTTTAAATTGTTTAGGACATGACTGCTGTCAACTATGAGTCTATCATTAGACTTTCTTAATATGATAGGACTTTTGTTGTTCTCTAAGGTGTATATTCCGCCATGTTTAATTTTTCTAATTCTTTCGTAATCAAGATTAGTGTTAATTTTGTCTTTGATTAATTCACCATCTATCACTTGATAAAGTCCGGATTTTGACGAAACATATAATTTATTATCGTCTTTGATAAGCTCAATGAAATGTCCAGGCTCTTCGTTGTTAACTTCACAGTAATTAGTAGCTTTAATAACTCCATCGTAATTTTCTCTTGGATATAATTTATATAAGCCATTTAGTCCGCTACATACCCAAAGATTACCTTCGTTATCATATTCAATTGTTGTTCCAGCTTCTTTGTAACCTTTCAGCTTGTTTCCAAATTTCCATTTACCATCTACTTTTCGGTATACATCAATACCGTAATAAGTTCCAACTAATATTAAGTCTCTTCCTGGGGCTTGCTTAATGCATCGAGCTCCTTGCCAAGCCAATGGCGATAGCTTGTGAATTTTGTTGTCAATTAATTGATAAAAATCACTTTGGTCACCCAGAAACATTTCACCGTTAATTTTTGCTATATCATAAATGAACGATTTAGTACCGTTAATTTTGTTGAAATCATTTTTATTGTTCTTCCAGTCTGAACAATAGTATAATCCTTGAGATGTGCCCAAGTACATTTCGTTGTTATCATAATAGGAAGAATAGCCAGCACCGTACACGTTGTTTGTTTTCCCTATGTTCAACATAGGAGAACCAAAATTGATAATGGAGATACCGTTGTTAGTAGCTAAACAGATATCTCCTTTACTGTTTAAACTTATTTGATAAATGTAACTGTCAGCAATTGTGCTGTTGTCAATGTTAAAATGGTATTTTAAATTGTAATACTTATCAAGTACGTAAATGCCATTTTGCTGAGTTGATATTATTTTTTCATTATCGGTGATAATGACATCCGAAATAGTGTGTTCACCAATGAATTTTAACTTTTTTATAGCTTCTAGCTGATTGCCTTTTAAAGTATATACGTTTTCAGTACCATAAATAACAAATTCGTTGTTTCCTTTGTCTTCAACCCCCCTAAATTCAGGGAAATCTACGTCGTTTTTAAAGTAACTAACTCCAGTGCTGTCTACTGTAAATACTGACTTACCGTCTTCAATTACGTATAATTTGTCATCATAAATTCCCAAAAAGGAATGAGAAGTTCCTGGTTCGGGTTTAATGACACTAATTTCTTTACCGTTGTATACGTAGATGTTGAATTCGGAAGCGAAATATACTTTGTCTTGATGTGCAACACAGTAACTTACCCAACCAATTTTATTGTCAAAACCTCGCGGAAGTAAGTCAATGAGTGAGATGTAATTGTAAACACCAAATTCATCTTTTTTAATGTATCCCATTTCATTGTAACCACCAACGAAGAGAACTTTGTCATTTGAAAACGAAAGAGAAATTGGACTTGTCCCACCAGGAAGGGGAGTAGTCGCCCACTTGTCGCCGTCATATACTTTAACACCGTAAGCATTAGCTACAAATAAGTTTCCTTGTTCATCAAATACAGCATCATAATTAGATTGATGTCCGTTGTAATCTTTAGGAGTAAACGAATGTATTTTTGGAGTTAATGCATCTGCCGAAAACGACAAGATTAAAATAAAAGTGGCAAGTAAGTGTTTCATATTAATGCGATTTAATTGTACTCCAATGTATAGATAACTAAGGTTTTAGCCAATAGTATACTTATCGTGTACGTGAATTGTCAGTAATGGTTACACTGAAACATTGATAAAATGTCAGTCGCAACTAAATGTTAAACCGCTGGTTTTAAACCGACATTTGAGCACTTAGAGTCATTTTTATCCTAAATTATCACTTTTGTGATGAGCAATAAGTCAGGTCACAAAAAATTATATAAGGGGCAATAAAGCACTGTCTGAACGCAATTATAACATAGATTGTAATAATTCAAGCAATAAACAAGAGTTAATAAATAAGCTTTATTTGATCTATTTATTATGCTCCAAATCAGCTAAATACCTTTCGGCATCCAAAGCTGCCATACAACCTGTACCAGCTGCAGTAATAGCTTGCTTGTATATTTTGTCCGCCGCATCACCGCTTACATATACTCCTGGGATGTTAGTTTTTGCAGTCCCTGGTTCGTTAATTAAATACCCTTGACCATCCATGTCTAATTGGTCTTTAAATATGTCGGTATTTGGTTTATGTCCAATCGCAACAAAAAAACCAGTACAAGGAATTTCTAGTTCTTCATTTGTCTTATTGTTTTTAGCTTTTACACCAGTAACACCCATGTCACCAAGAACTTCAAGAGTATCAGTGTTATAAATAATTTCAATGTTCTCGATGTTTTCAACCCTACGAATCATAGCTTTTGAAGCTCGGAAGTGATCTTTTCGCACCAACATAGTAACTTTAGTACAAAGCTTAGCTAAGTAACTAGCTTCTTCACAAGCTGAATCTCCAGCTCCTACAACAACAACTTCTTCGCCTTTGTAAAAGAATCCATCACACACTGCGCATGCACTTACACCACCTGATTTTAACCTTTCTTCAGAGTCAAGTCCCAACCACTTGGCTGATGCTCCTGTGGATATAATAATTGTGTCAGCTGTAATTTCAGCTTTGTCTTCGATAATAACACGTTTAGGAGTTTCATTTAAAAACACTTCAGTTGCCAATCCATCTCGGATGTCTGTGTCGAATCTTTCGGCTTGCGCTTTAAATTGAGCCATCATTGCTGGACCATCAATACCATCAGCAAAGCCAGGGAAATTTTCCACTTCAGTAGTTTCCATTAATTGACCTCCTGGCTGAAGACCTGCATACATCATTGGTTTTAAATCAGCTCTTGCGGCATAAATTGCAGCTGTATAGCCTGCTGGTCCACTTCCAATAATTAAGCATTTAGTGTGTTCTTTAGTCATGATATGATGGTTTTAGTATTAGTCTCTTTTGGGATGGCTAAAGTACCATGATAAAACATCAATAAAAACTGTTGTGAAAAATATTAATCTATATGTTCATAAGTAAACTTTAAGTGTTTGATTTTAGGCAAAAAAAAACTGAGTGATGTGCAAACATGACTCAGTTTTTTTTGAAGTGAAGTTGAGTGAATTGTAGTGTTTTATTCTTTTACTATTTTTTGACGGTGCGTTGTTCCTTCAATAGTGAATTGAATTATATAAACACCAGAATTTAGACCAGCTCCTAAAGTTACATTTCCATTTGAATTAGGGACGTCTAAAACCTTTTTTCCTGCTAAGCTTAATACTTTGATGTTTTCTATCATTTTCCCAGTTGTACTTATTGTAAAAGCTAACGAAAAGGGGTTAGGATATACTGATACATTATGTGAAACTAAGTCAGATCTCGTATCAGTGATTAATTTATTTACCTTAAATTCCATGTAGTCAAAATCAGTATCATCAGCTGTAATGGTAACTCGAAGTACGTGTTGTCCTTTTGTTAAAGTGATGTTGCTAAAGGAAGTAATTTGCCATGTGGTCCATCCACCGGAAGGGTTAAACGTTAAATTTGGAGAAACATCTGTTCCGTCAATACTCAAGGTAAAAGCACCACCTGCCCATTCAGAAGCATTATTTACATCCAAATCATATATAGCATGTTCTGTAACGTTTACAGTGTCTTCTAACCACTCACCAGTTACACTGTAGCCTAATTTATATCCACCACCGAATTTGTTTTCTATATCAACTGGTTCTGATCTTAAGGACCCACCACCTTGATTCCAATTCGCTGTTTCATTGTAACTTACTCCTTGTCCTCCAGTGTCAAAATTTTCAAATTGAACTACACCAGGTATTGCTGCAATAGTATTGTTGAAAGGCGTTTGATTATCAACAGTCAGCACTGCACTGTCAGTGATGTCTGTTTCCCCAGGTTTAGAAGCCACCACTTTATATGTTCCTGCTTGGTTCGTTTGTACAATGCTTAATGCTAGTGAGTTAGCG
>JBLIBC010000126.1:0-7494 GCA_047632015.1 Glaciecola sp. | reverse complement strand
AACGCAAACCTTTTTTATCAGAACTGGAGGTCACAAATTGTGACCTCCAGTTTTTCAACTCATCTTTTGTCATGGTAAACATAAAGTCCTCTGGAAACCGATGAAGATTCCTCCTTATAGCTTGTTTTAAAACCTTTGTTTCTACGCCGTACAGCTCAGCCAAATCTCTATCAATCATTACTGATTGATCTCTAATTTTATAAATTTTACTCATTACTAGCTCTTTCGACAGGAAGTCTTCGCTATTCATTAATTTTGTTTTATTTGCATTGTTTTTATTTTTTATTCAAATGTAAGTAAATGATTCCGTTAGATGACATTAAAAAATACTTTGAGCGTGAAAACTTCCGGGTAGCATGTAGTTTGAATTCAAATGACTAATTTTGGCCTTCAAGCGAGTACACTCAAAACTTGCATCAAATAATTAAACCATCATGGGAAGTTTTTCATCACTAGGTATCAGGTCAGAATTCATTAAAGGTTTGAACGATTTAAACATCGAACAACCAACAGAAATTCAAGAAAAAGTAATCCCTGCTATCCTAGGTAAAGAAGGAGACTTAATAGGTCAAGCCCAGACTGGGACAGGAAAAACTGCTGCTTTTGGTTTACCAATACTTCATCAAATTGACACCTCCAACCCTAAGGTACAAGCGCTAGTATTGGCACCTACAAGAGAATTAGGAAAACAAATAGCAAAACAACTGTTCAAGTTTACTAAGTATTGCGACAAGCAAATATTTACCGAAGCAGTATATGGTGGAGAACAAATAGAAAAACAAATTTCAAAACTGAGGCGTCCTACACACATTATTGTGGCAACTCCAGGTAGGCTACTTGATTTAGTGCGCAGAAAAGAAGTTGACATCAGGTTTGTGAAAACGGTAGTACTTGACGAAGCCGACGAAATGCTAAGCATGGGATTTAAAAAAGAACTAGAAGAAATTTTAGGATCATTAAGGGATGCAAAAAGCAAGTGGCTTTTTTCGGCAACGATGCCCGTAGAGATTGAGGAAATTGTAAACAGGTTTTTATCCCGTGATGCTATTCGAATTCAAGTGAGCGCAAATGATGTAGTCAACAAAAACATTGATCATCAATTTGTGGTTTGCGGTGAGGGAGACAAGCTAAATACTATACTTAGCTTCATTAAATCACAAGGAGAAAACAGAGGAGTTATCTTTTGTAAGACCAAAGCTGTCACGCAAAGATTAGCGAAGCAACTTATTGCTAAAAATGTTTCAACTGATGCCATTCACGGTGATTTACAACAACGTGAAAGAGACAAAGTAATGAGAGCCTTCAAAAACAAAACCCTACAAATTTTAGTAGCTACTGATCTTGCCGCTAGAGGAATTGACATTGAAGCACTTTCGTACGTATGTCACTATACTTTACCTGACCAGGAAGAATATTATACTCACCGAAGCGGAAGAACAGCTAGAGCTGGCAAAAAGGGACTGTCTATGTCTTTTGTGACGGACAAAGAGCTTAAGATCTTACGACGATTTGAGAGAGGCTTAAAAATTAGCTTGAAGGAAATAAGGTAGTACTTATAAGACTACCGCCAAAGTCCCATGAAAATAGCTAAAGACCATATCGCAAATATTGGCACCCCTGTCTTTAATCATTATGTTATTTGGTTGCTTTGCTCATCCAGGATTTATTGTAATCTCGTTTTTTACAGGCCCCTTCATGGTCTTTGTAACTGTCTGGACAATTAAGGATAAAACAACATTAGAATTCAAAGATGATATCCTCATAATTAAAGAAGTCCATAGATCACTGTCTGACAATTGGAAAATTCACAAGACAAACATTCTAAAATTTGAAGTAATCCATCAAAATTTTACAAATTCTGGACACAATACATCCTTCACCGGAAAAGTAATGGGCAAATGGTCAAAAAAGGCTTATTCTAAGAAAGTACTCCGAATTCAAACCCGTAAAAGAGTACACCGAATTGGAAAAGACTTGAGCGAAAACGACGTAGACGAACTGTTCCATTTTTTGAAGATGAACCTCAATTGATTACTAAAGCTGGTGCCAGTTTTTTCGCTGATGGCGTGAGCATGACGTGACGGTATAATTAAAAAGCACGTACAATTTACCTAGTTCGTTCCCGTGCGGGGATGATTGAAATATCGAACCTATTTACTTTTTAATAAATCGAAAAACCTTATTTGATTTCAAAATTCTTAAAAAATAAACACCACGAGATAGAGAACTAACATTCAACGTTGCAGATGATGATATTAACCCTACTTTAACAATTTTTCCTTCAATGTCAGATAGTTCATAATTAGCACCTATTGCAACATTGTTTAAGTTTAAAATTTCATCTGTAGGATTGGGATATATTGAACCACTTTTATCCACGTTGACTATGCCTGTTACAATTTTATGGCACTTACAAGGGAGTCGGTATAACTCACCTACTTCATTTACAGTTAGTTTCCTATTATAAAACCTCACATCATCTAGCTTCCCTCCGAAACTCTGTCCCAAAAAAACGCTTCCTGTAGACGTATAAATAGGATTCGTTTTTGTCGTATCTACTTCATAATAAGAACTATCAATGCGCATAGTCCAAATTGCATCCTCATAAGTTGCAACAACATGATGCCATGATGAATCCCCAAAAAATATTTTTTGAGCAAAACGACTACTAAACAAACTACCTTTCTTACTTCCAGTAGAAGGGGCATTTAAATCATGTAGTCCTAGATGGTAATCAGTATCTAATGGACTTCCTCCCCCTTGATTAGTGTTCTTTTTAAACATCCCTTCATAATCTCCACCATCTACGGTAGCTCCCTTGTACCAGAGACTAATTGAAAATGCAGAGTCAGGTTGAACATTAAAATCTTCGGAAAAACCAACAGAAATATAGCTCGAATCTACACCGTTAAACTGCATAGCACAGTCAGAATTACCATTCCTATCAGTTGTATAGCTCGGAGCACCTACAATCGTTCCGTGATTACCAAACCCTGAAGAATCAACAGTATTCGTTGTGAAATTATAATGTGCCTTCAAGCCATTTGAAAGCTGTCCAAGGACTGCATTACAGAATAACATTAGAGTAACTGAAAAGAAATAAATATGTTTCATCGTTCTATTTTTGAGAACAAACATAGTGAATTTAATCTCACATTTAGATTAAGAAGTTATGATTGAATTTGTTGGTCGTTTCAATAGCTATAAATCATTATACTAAAAGCTACATGATTCTTAAACAAGTAAATTAATTCACATTAATACGGTATACTTTAAAATTGTGAATTGAAAGTAAAAGATTGATTATCATTTTTAAGCTGAAATGCAATTGGATTTTAATCTTTTAATTCCATAAATTTGGAAAAAAACATAATGAAAATAGTACTGTCAATTTTCCTTTCACTAGCTAGTGTGATTACTTTATTTGGACAACGAGTTAAAACGTTTGATACAGATTCATTCACCTATCATGTTGACACAGTGGTGTCATTTTCACAATGGGGAGATGCTTCATTTACGTTCGGACAACACAACGGAACTGCCACTCATGCGTATTCTTCTTATGATGGTTCTAGTAATACAATAAACATAGTAGACTCTTTGGGTGCAGGTAAATATGCTGCTTATCGATGTGACACATTAACGCTAAATAGTAAAAGTGATTGGTTTCTTCCTAGTGTTAATGAGGCGAAAGATATTTATACCCACATCAATGATTCAGGATATTTTCAATCTGCATGGTATTGGACTTCAACTGAACCGAACAACGGTCCAAGTTATGGTACTTCAGCATGGAAAAAATGGTTCGGTGAGGGAGAAGGAGATATTCTAGAGCTTACTTTTAAAATGGATGAATATATTTTTGGCTTTTGCATTCGAAAGGAAGCAAAAGTGATAACAAAAGTAAATGATATAGCAATTGAAAAAGGAGAAGGCTCATTCATATACTATGATTTAACAGGGAAAGAAACGAGTTTTGTTTACAATCAAATTCTTTTCAAAGTTTATGAAAATCGTGTCCGAGAAAAACTAATAGTGATTAGGTAATATTCTCCAGTAAATAAGAATAACAAAGTATATTGACATAAACTAGGAAGTTCAGTTACCCTATTCGTTACCCTTTGGAAATGAATATTTGAAACGACTGATATTATTGACTTATAGAGAAGGGTTGCAGACCCTTCTCCTCTCACCGCTGGAAACTAACGAACAAGGACTTCCTTTGTTTAGAAGTAGGACTTAAATTATTCACATCTTGAGGTATACCCCAAAATGTGAATCCGTCAGTTCCTGATAAATCTATTTACTTGGCAATACATTCATCATCATATTAGGGTGATTGATGTATAATATTAAAAATGTGAATAATTTAAGCCCTTCTTTCATCTATTTGCATACATTTTCACGCCTAAAATTTACGTCATGCTCCGCCATCAGCGAAAAAACTGGCACCAGCTCTTTGAGACGTGCGAGCCTGAGGTACGAAGGCAAAAAAAGTTCAACAATATCTACTGTGCTCATCTATATTATTCTTGGTATTCGCTTGTTCGTCGTGCCTCCTCGGCTGTTCTTTTTTTAGCTAAGATGAAAAGGAAGCTGGTAGTTTTTGAGGTGCTAGGCTTGATTTTTGCTACTTTTTATCAAGAAAAAGTAGGGTCAACTCCTGACCTAGAGGAGTCCATGCAGCCGAGCATCGCGAACAACTGAATTCCAAGAAATGGAATAGATGAAGAATGGAAAATTGAAAACTATCAAAGTTTAATACCACAAATCAAAATATCATCAACCTGCTCAAAGTCACCCTTCCAGTCCAGGTATCTCTGATGAATCAATTCTTTTTGCTTTTCCATGTCATGATGATGCACATTCAAGAACATGTTTTTCATTACTTTGGTTTTGAACTTTTTGTTATAAGGTCCTCCAAACTGATCAGGATAACCATCAGATAACATGTAAACGCAATCACCTTTTTCATACGGAATAACATGAGTTACGTAATCTTTTTCCAAAATCTCCTTACTTCCAATGGCATATTTAGTTGCCTTGTATTCAATAAGTTCACCTTTCCTTACAATATATAAAGGCCGGTAAGCTCCACTATATTTTATAGTTTTAGTATCCGTATTGATAGTACACAATACCACATCCATTCCATCGTTACTGGAGTTTTCAGAATTCTCAAATGCTTTCCTAATTCCCAAATCCAAACGGTTTAAGGCTTGTCCAGGATCAATTTCAGGCTGACCACTCATTATTTCATTCAACAATGTCATTCCAATCATGCTCATGAAGGCGCCCGGAACACCATGTCCTGTACAATCCACAATAGCAACCACAAACTCCTTTTGAAGCTTTTTGTACCAATAAAAATCACCACTTACGATATCCCTTGGTAAATGATAAATAAAGGAATCCGAAAACACGTCCTTTAAATCGGCTATTGGAGGGAATGATGCTTGTTGAATTGTAAGTGCGTAGCGAATACTTGAATTTACATCTTTGTTTCGCTCCTCAATTTCTTTATTTTTTGAAATAATTTCTAAATTGACAAGTTCTAATTCCTGATTTTTATCCACGACTTCTTGAGTTCGCACTTTTACTTTACGCTCAAGAATAAAACGCTCACGTTTCATTTTACGCTCACGCATTTTTACTAATAAATAAATGACCACAACAATCACTACTCCAATGATACTCAAAAACCAGATTTCTTGCCAAAATGGAGGTGCTACTTCAAATTCAAATTCGGCTGGGCTTGCCTCGTCGTTGCATTCCTCATCACTGTTGCAAGCTATTACTTGAAACGTATACTTCCCAGGCGGCAACTTGGGATAAGTCACGGTGTTTATATATGTAAAAGGAGTAAAAGACTTGTCAAAACCTTCTAATTTCCATTGATATTTTACATCATATGGAGCTTTATGATTAATCCCAACAAAACTAAAAGTGACATTAGCTGTGTCATGCGACAATTCCAAATTCATTGGAATATTAGTCCAAGGAACCACCTGATACCCTCTTTTTTTCCAGTTTACTTTTTTATAATCTATTTGTAAATCAGTGATGTATGTTTGTGGTTTTTGAGTATTGTATTCATCAATGTTAATGTCAAACTTAATCAGTCCTTTCCTAGCTCCAAACCACAAATTACCTTGATTGTCTTCACATACTGTGCTTACCTCACCTTTAGTAATGCCGTCCTCTTTCCCATAATGCTTAATCTCGGAAATTGATTCACCTACCTGTCGATACACCTGCGGAGGGTTCATATAAAGCCGATCAAGTCCCCTTTCCGAACTTACCCATAAACTGTTTTCCGCATCAAACTTCATCATTTTGATGTTATTTGAGCTCAAACCATCTTCCACATCAATCACCACAATCTCACCCTTGTCGTATCGGGTAATCCCATTCTGAGTACCCATATATATGGCGCCTCTAGGATCTTTTTCTAAGCAGTAAATTATGTTTGATGAGATACCGTCTTCTTTAGAAAGCGATAAAAATTCAAAACCATTAAACCTATTAACACCACCTCCAAAAGTTCCAATCCATAACGTATTTTCATCGTCCTCTATAATGGAAGTAACCCTGTTACTAGATATCCCATTAATCATGCTGTATGAGCTGAAATGTTTACCATCATACTTAACTATTCCTCCTCCATCTGTCCCAAACCACATGTTCCCTTTACTATCCTGCATGATGCAAGTAGTGGTACTCATTATTCCGTTTTTGTAATCGAATATTTCTTTTACTTCATCATCCACAAGTTTAGCTACCCCCACTGCAGTTCCAATCCATATATTACCTTGCTTGTCTTCAAAAATAACCTTACAATCATCGCTAGGTAATCCTTCCTTAACCGAAAACTCCATGATGGAATCGCCCTCGTACTTGATGACTCCTTTCCTAGTTGCAATCCATAAATTATCCTTTGAATCATAAAACAAACTATTTGATTTAACATTCGTCAAACCCTCCCTGTCACCGTAATAAGTAAATGTTTCCCCCGAAAACTTGTTAATTCCTCCTCCTTGCGTTCCCACCCAAATGTTATTTGAAAAATCTTCCAAAATAGACAGTACCACGTCATCACTTAACCCATTGCTGGCGTTAAACACTTTGAACTTTTTGCTTTTTTTATTGAACTGAACTACACCCTGATCCGAAGTTCCAATCCACAAATTACCCTCTCTATCTTCTTCGATACAAGTAATATGATCAAAAGGAAACCCATCGTGGCTGGTGTAATTAAAAAAGGTTTTTCCGTTGAACTTACACAATCCCTTATTGGTTACAATCCATAAATTACCTTTTAAATCCTCCAAAAAGTCTAACACGTTGTTGCCAATCATGTTGTTTTTTCTGGAATACAGAGTGGTTTTGTGATCCTCGGCCAACACCAATCCTTTTGTGCCTCCTAGCCATATCTTTCCGTCTGAACTTTGGATTATTCTGTTGAAATTGTTACCAATGTATGGTCCCGAACTT
>JBLIBC010000125.1:0-7535 GCA_047632015.1 Glaciecola sp. | reverse complement strand
ATTTCAATGAGCGAGTTAGTTGCTTCAATGGCTGGTGAAAATGCTGAATCTCCATTTTTTAAGAAAGTAGCAGAGAGAACGACTGAATTACAAAGATCTGAACAAGCATCGTATGTGGACTTGTTTTACAGAGCATATAAAGAAGTTGGGCCTGCTGAACCATTCGTTACTTGGTTTATCAGTAGAGATTCTGAGTTTAGTCCAAAAACTACAGACGAAGAAGTCTTAGAGAAATTAACCGAGTATTCAACGCAAGCACTTAATCAAGCAAATGAAGTGTTGAGGTCAAGGGTAAAGCAATTTGGTATTGCACAGCCTGATATCAGAAAGCTTGGTGCAACGGGAAGAATTGTAGTGGATTTACCTGGAGTAAAAGATTTACAAAGAGTAAGGGATTTATTGCAAGGTTCTGCCAATTTAGAGTTTTGGGATGTGTGGAGTTGGAGAGATATTCAAAAAGAAGTAGTTGGGTTACAAGAATCTTATGATTTAGCTTTTAACAATGAATTGGTTACGGATACTTTACCTGAGGATTCAAGTGCTCTTGCAGCGAATGAGTTTGATGAAGAGCAAAAATTTAATCCATTCTTGGTGATATTGGCTAGGTTGTCCAATCCACAAATATCTCCATACATGATTCCTATTCCAGAAGAGCATAAGGAAGATGTAGATAGTTTTTTACGTTCAACAGCGGCTAGTAAATTTTTACCTCGAGGTTCTCAAATAGCTTGGAGTGTTGCTAGTTCAGGTGGTGAAGACGAAGTGCCTAGTTCAGTTTTATATTTATTGAAAGCAGACAGATACGGAAATCCAGCCTTAGAAGGTGACATCATTAAACGTGCAAAAGGAGATTACGATGCTGTTAGAGGTAGTAAAATTGTAAGCTTAGATTTTAAAAGTAATGCCACTCAAAAATGGGCTGAAATTACAGGGAAATCTAAAGGGATTAAACCAATAGCTATCGTATTAGACGGAATTGTGTTTTCTGCACCTGTTTCAGATAATGCCATTGAAGGTGGAGGTACTCAAATTTCAGGTGGTGACAGAGGTAATCCAAATTGGAACACCGATTTAGCCAATGTATTAAGTGCAGGTAAATTCCCTGCTCCTGCAAAAATTGTGGAAGAATCATTTGTAGGACCATCTTTAGGTAGTCAAGCAATTACAGCAGGGTTCATGTCTTTTGTGATTGCTTTGTTTGTGGTGTTACTGTACATGATGTATTATTATAATACAGCAGGTTGGGTTGCCAACATAGCGCTGATAGCCAATATCTTTTTTATCATTGGAGCTTTAGCAGCCGCGCCGACACTGTCGTTAACGCTTCCTGGTTTAGCAGGTATCGTGTTGACAGTAGGTATGTCAGTTGATGCCAACGTATTGATATATGAAAGGATTCGGGAAGAGCTGCGAAGTGGAAAAGGTATTAAAACTGCCATCTCAGATGGTTATAAAAAATCATATACTGCCATTTTAGATGCAAACATCACTACATTAATTACGGGTTTAATTTTATGGTATTTTGGAACAGGTGTAATTGAAAGCTTTGCACAGGTATTGGTAATCGGTATTTTATTCTCTTTGTTTTCAGCAATTTTCATTACCAGGTTAATTTTCAATGGTTTATTGGAAAAAGACAAGAAAATTAATTTCAGTAACAAGGTGACTGAAAAACTGTTCACTGGGACTTCTATTCAGTTTTTGAAGAATAAGAATAAGTTCTACATCATTTCTTTAGTTATAATCGGATTTGGAGTATTTTCAATTTTCACTAAAAAGTTTGATTTAGGAACTGACTTTTCAGGAGGTAGAACATACAAAGTTCAATTTGAAAATGAAGTGCAGGAAGAAGACGTAAGGAATGCTTTAAAAGCGGTGTTTATTGACGAGGGTGGTAATCATTTGTCGTCTCAAGTTAAAACGTATGGTGATAACACAAAAATCGCCATTACAACTAAGTACTTGTACAATGATCAGTCAAAAAATGCAAGTGTTAAGGTTGAACAGAAACTTTTTCAAGGATTATCTGAGTTTTATGAAGCAGGTACTACCTATGATGAATTCAGTAGTCAGGAACCTGACAAAACAGTAGGTCTGATGCAGTCTTATTCAGTAGGGCCATCTATTGCAGATGACATTGTTGATTCAGCATTTACCTCCATTATAATTGCATTGATTGCAATCTTCTTGTACGTTGCTGTTAGGTTTAGAAAAGTTCAATTTGGAGTTGGTGCATTAGTAGCGATATTTCATGATGTATTAATTGTATTGTCTCTGTTTTCTATTTTTTGGGGCATATTACCTTTCTCGTTGGAAATCAATCAAGCGTTCATTGCAGCAATTTTAACTGTGGTAGGTTATTCAATTAACGATACGGTGGTTGTATTTGATAGGATTAGAGAAACACTTCCTTCAAGAAAAGTTAAGCCACTTGATGAAGTAGTCAACGGTGCGTTGAATAGCACACTTTCAAGGACGTTTAACACTTCCATTACAATTGTAGTGGTATTGTTAGCTATTTTGATATTTGGAGGTGAGTCTATTCAAGGGTTTGCATTTGCATTATTAGTTGGTGTGGTGGTCGGTACTTATTCTTCCTTGTGTATTGCAGCTCCAGTTTATGTTGATTTAAATAACAAATCAGAAAAGCTACAAGCTAAAAAAATACAAGCTTAACTGGTAAGATATAGGAAATATGAACTTACTTTTTTTATCTCCTAGTGGCGGCGAACTCATGTTTATCATGGTTGCTGTCTTGATGTTGTTTGGTTCAAAAAAAATACCTGAATTAGCTCGAAGTTTGGGGAAAGGAATTCGCGAAATAAAAAATGCTACGAGTGACATTCAAAATGAGGTCACAAAGGACATGTCGTCTAGCGTCAGGGATTTCAAAAAAATGAAAGAAGATGTCAAGGATAGCATCAATATCACCAAAAACGACAATTCTTAAATGGATTATTTAGTCCTACTCCTAGGGTTCGCTGCCTTAATTGTAGGAGGTGAGTTGCTCGTTAAGGGCTCTGTTGGTTTGGCTTTTAAACTAGGAATGTCGGCCTTGACTATAGGGATGACTATTGTAGCTTTTGGCACCTCAGTTCCTGAACTATTAGTAAGTATTAAGGCAGTATTCCAAGAGGGTGACAATAATTTAATGTCTGTAGGGAATGTGCTTGGTTCGAACATTGCAAATTTAAGTTTGGTTTTAGGAGTAACTGCAATCATTGCCCCGGTGGCTGTGAGCAAAGTGAGTTTAGTGCAAGATTGGCCTATTCTAATGGCGGCTTCACTATTGGCAAGTTACTTCATGATGGATTTAGTGGTTACGAGAGGGGAAGGGATTATTTTGTTCACGCTGCTCATTGTGTTTACCACAGCACTCATTGTAAGATCGCTCAAAAACAAAGAAGATGCCATCGTTGATGCTGATATAGACGCTGAAGAACAAAAATCAACTGGGTTAAATATCTTGTTTATTGTCCTGGGAATTGTTGGGTTGGCTTTTGGTTCAAGTTGGTTGGTGAGTTCAGCTACAAACATAGCTACTTCTTTTGGTGTGAGCCCTTTTGTTATAGGTGTAACAATTGTTGCTTTTGGCACATCTGTACCCGAGCTAGTGACCAGTGCAATAGCTGCATACAGAGGACAAACCGATTTGGCTTTGGGGAATTTAATGGGGTCAAACATTTTTAACTTATTATCAGTACTTGGTATCACTGCAATTTTAACTCCAGTTCCATTGACTCAAAGCATATTTGATACAGACATTATCTGGATGCTTTTGATTGTGGTTTTGCTGCTAGTTTTGATGTTGTTTAAACGTAAATTAGGCAAGTGGAAAGGAATGCTGTTGTTGCTGTTTTATATAGTATACGTATCCTTGTTGGTTATGCGCTGAGTTTGACTTTGTGTGGCTGAACGACCCTTTTTTAACGACGATTTCCAGTTGTTGTACGTAAACTTTATATGATTACGCTTTAAATAGTTAAAATTATTATTACTTTTAGGCTGCATAAAAAAATCTAAAATTATAACAATGACAATATTTAGAACTACCCTAATCGTAGCATTGACAATCCTAACATTTACGGTATCTGCACAAAATAAGTTTACTACAAAAGGTAACGAAGCTTTTGAAAAGCAATACTGGTTCGCTGCAATTGACAATTATAAAATTGCACTTAAAAAAGAGAAAGACAAAGAGCTTAAAAAGCTTATCACATACAGAATAGCGCAATCATACGAGAAAACTAGGGATGTAGCAAATGCAGTAAATTGGTACGGAAAAGTAGTTAAAAAAGGTGGAGGTTTTGCAGATTCAAAGCCTGAGGTGTATTTGAAGCTTGCAAATTCATTAAAAAAAATGGAAATGTACAGTGAAGCAATGGAACACTACATGACTTACCAAGATAAAAGGCCTGATGATGAAGCTGGGATTAAAGGTGCAAAGTCTTGCGAATTAGCGATGAAGTGGATAGCAAAACCGACTAGATATTTGGTTGAAAATGTAAAGCAATTAAATACAAAGAGCAATGATGCTATTCCTAATTACTCTAGTAAAAAGAAAGATGAAATAATTTTTCAATCGTACAGAAAAGGAGGGTTAGGAAACGATGAAAACAATGTGAGTGGAGAAGCATTTCCTGATTTGTATACTAGTAAGTTAGATAGGAAGACTGGTCAATGGAATTCGCCGACATTATTGCCGGATCCAGTTAACACAAATTTTGCAGAAGGTTCACCTTCTTTAAACAGTAAGTGCAGTATATTATATTTTTCGAGATGTGAAAACCACGAAAAGGAAACGAAAGGTTGTGACATTTACAAAGCAACTAAAAAAGGACAAGGTTACGGTGCGCCACTTAAATTAGAATTATTTGATGACAGTTCTGCTACAGTAAACTCTCATCCATTTATAAATGCTGATGAAAGCAGGTTGTATTTCGTGTCAAACATGAAAGGGGGGCAAGGTGGATTTGATATTTGGTACAGCACTTGGGACAAAAAAGAAAAAAAATTCATTAATCCTAAAAACTTAGGTCCTGAAATTAATACTCCTGGACACGAGTATTATCCTTTTATTCATGCTGATGGAACATTATACTTTTCGTCAAACGGTCATGTTGGGATGGGAGGTTTTGATTTGTTCAAGTCAGCTAAGGAGGAAAAAGGTTTTGGACCAGTTACTAACTTGAAAGTTCCTTTAAACTCGTCAGCTGATGATGCATCAATCGTTTTTGATGGTGATTTTGAAAGAGGGTTTATTTCGTCGAACAGAGCAGGAAGTAAAGGATTAACTGATATTTGGTCGTTTGTGTTACCAAAAGCAGAAGTGTTTGTAGAGGGTGTGATTGGTGATTGTGCTGGAGGACCTGTTGCGAATGTTACAGTGCTGCTTAAAGGGAGTAATGGTTCATTAGAGGATGTTACTACAGGTGCTGATGGTAAATATAAATTTAAGTTGGAATTAGGATTAATGTATACTTTGCTAGCTTCATCTGATTCTACCTACACTAATTCAGTTGGAACAGAATTTAAAAGATATTTTGCTTCAGATAAAAAGAACATTGATGTAGTTGGGATTGAAGATTCTAAGACCTTTATACAAGATTTATGTCTGGAGAAAATTCCTGAGAGAAGAGGAATCGAGCTCCCCAACATTGTATATGATTACAATAAATCAACGTTGACTAAAGATGCTAAGAATAAATTGCAAGGTCTTATCAGTACGATGAAAGATAATCCAACGATTGTAATAGAACTTGGTTCACATACAGATTTTAGAGGTAGCGCACCGTACAATGAAAAATTAGCACAAGCTAGGGCTCAGTCAGCTGTAGATTTTATTGCTAAATCTGGGGTTGCTAAAGACAGAATGGTAGCTAAGGGTTATGGTGAAAGTGTTCCTAAGGCAATTGATTCAGTTGGGTTTAAATTATTAACTCCTAAACAACAAGGGATGTTTCCAATTGGAACTGTATTAAGTGAAAAATACATTACGGGATTAAAAGATAAAAACAAAGTGGAAGTTGCTCACCAAATGAACAGGCGTACTGAGTTCAAAGTATTAAGAACAGATTACGTTGCTGGAGGTGAAGGTGAGAAAGCTACACCGAAAAAAGAGAAGTAGATATACAAGTATTATAAGCAAAAGCACTCCTGGAAATAGGGGTGCTTTTTTTACATCAATAATTAATGAAATCAGAATCACGATACGACTTAAGAGGTGTTTCAGCATCAAAAGAGGATGTGCACGCAGCGATTAAAAACATTGACAAGGGTTTGTTCCCTAGAGCTTTTTGTAAAATAGTTCCTGATTTATTGACAGGAAGTGAGGACCATTGCGTTGTAATGCACGCTGATGGAGCAGGTACAAAATCGTCTTTAGCATACATGTATTGGAAGGAGACAGGTGATTTGTCTGTTTGGAAAGGGATTGCACAAGATGCTGTCATCATGAATACTGATGATTTATTATGTGTTGGAGCAATTGATAACGTGTTGCTTTCATCAACCATTGGCCGAAACAAAATGAAAGTACCTGGTGAGGTAATATCAGCTATTATCAATGGGACTGAGGAGGTTTTAGAGAACTTAAGAGATAATGGTTTTAACATTCACTCAACAGGAGGAGAAACAGCAGATGTAGGTGATTTGGTTCGTACCATCATTGTCGACTCCACTGTGACAGCAAGGATGAAAAGAGAAGATGTAATATCCAACCACAACATTCAGGGAGGTGATGTAATTGTAGGATTTGAATCTTTCGGTCAGGCAAGTTATGAGTCTGAGTATAATGGAGGAATGGGGAGTAATGGTTTGACCAGCGCAAGGCATGATGTGTTTTCAAAGTACTTAGCCATCAAATACCCTGAAAGCTTTGACCCTAATGTACCTGAAGACTTAATTTATTCAGGATCAAAACAGTTGTTAGATAAAGTAGATGGATTGGACGTGAATGCTGGACAATTGGTGTTATCACCAACAAGGACTTACGCTCCAATAATTATTAAAATACTAGAAAGCTACCGAAAAGTAATTCACGGATTAGTGCATTGTAGTGGAGGTGCGCAAACAAAAGTGTTGCACTTTAGTGAGAACGTACACATCATTAAAGATGACCTGTTTGACTTGCCACCTTTGTTTAAAATGATCCAAGAGGAGTCAAAGACTGATTGGAAGGAAATGTATAAAGTGTTTAACATGGGGCACAGAATGGAAGTTTATTTGCCTGAAAAATATGCTAAGGATATCATTGAAGTGTCTAAATCATTTAATGTAGACGCCAAAATAATTGGTCGTGTTGAAAACCATACTGGAAACAAATTGACCATCGATTCTCCTTTTGGAAAATACGAATATTAAAATCATTGATCAAGCTCTTTAGCTTGATCTCGAAAAAATAAAATGTTAGATAAATTACACGCGTTAAAAATTAAATTTGAAGAGCTTGCTGAAAAGTTGAGCCTACCTGATGTGGTGTCAGATCAAAAAAAGTACACTGAATTCAGTAAGAGTTACCGTGAATTAGAACCAGT
>JBLIBC010000124.1:0-7539 GCA_047632015.1 Glaciecola sp. | reverse complement strand
TTGTTAGGAAAGGACAAAGCTGAATCAACAGGGCTTTCGACGGACTACATTACGCAGTGGAGTTACGGTTTAGGAGAAAGCTATACGTTGTTCGTTCCAAATACAAAAGGAGGAGCGTCAGGGGCGTTGTTTTACGATGACGTGGTGAACATGTATCAAGGTAAAGGAAAGGCTAAAAAAGAGGCTAAAAAGAACCTCAGCGAAGTTGACGAAGACCTAAAGGAACATGTTATTGCAAAATTACAAAAAGGACAATCCGTAAATACTTATTGGGGGGCACAGCCTTTTACTTCAGGCCCAGTCTACATTGGTGCTGTTGTGGTGTTTTTGTTTATAATTTCCTTTGTGCTGTGGAAAAGTAGGTTAAAGTGGTTTTTCTTAGTGCTAATAGGGTTTAGCCTGATGTTAAGTTGGGGAAAAAACTTCATGCCTTTGACACAATTTTTTATAGACAACCTTCCGTTTTATAATAAGTTCAGAGCTGTATCGATGATGTTGGTAATGTTGGAGTTTTTAGTCCCAATATTTGCTTTCGTTGGTGTAAATGCGGTTGTGAAGAACAAAAATTTATTAATCGAAAATAAAAACCTCCTCTTAAGTGTAGGAGCTGTTTTTTTAACAGGAGTACTTATTATTACTGCAATACCAACAACTTTTTTCAATTTTCTATCAGCAAGGGAAAGCTATGAATTTTTGTTGAGCAACAACAGTAAAATTGCCGTAGCACTTGTTGATTACCGGGTAGGAGAATTTAGGATGGACAGTTTACGGAGTTTGGCTTTTGTGGCAGTTACCATAGCTGCATTATATGCTTATGCTCAAGACAAACTGAAAGCAAACATGTTGATTTTGTTACTTGGTGTTTTTGTTTTGGTTGATATGTGGTCCGTTGACAAAAGATACCTGAACAATGACAAGCAGGGTAAAAATTACGTAAGTTGGCAAAAAAATGCAAAAAAGTTTGCTCCTTACCAGGCGTCACCTGCAGATATAGGAATTCTTCAACGGGAACTTAATGAGGACGGGAGCTTACAATCAATAGTAAGTAGTGCGGCGGCAAGTGTTAAAAAAGTCAAAGGTCAAAAAAAGAAAGACGCTCAAGAAAGCGCATCATTTGGAGCTTTAAATTTAAATACCAACTACCGAGTATACAAATTAGGAGGGAATGCGTTTCAGGAGTCGGGAACTTCTTATTTTCATAAGTCAGTCGGTGGATATCATGCCATTAAGTTAAGTAGATATCAAAACCTCATCACCTTTGCGCTGGAAAGGGAAAACACTAAAATTAGTGAATTGTTTAAAGAGGGAGATCTAAGCAAGATGGCTGATTTACAAATACTGAACATGATGAACATGAAGTATTTGATTTATGACCCTGAGCAGCAGGCTTTAGGGAATCAATTTGCTAATGGAAACGCTTGGTATGTTGATGCAATTAGGCAAGTAGAAACAGCTGACGACGAAATTTTAGCTTTAAATGATGTAATGTTCGATTCTAAAAGAGAAGCTATCATACAGAAGACTTATCTAAAAAAGTATTTAAAAGAGACAGGTTTAAAAGAGGCAGCATTGAATTTAAGTGCCGGAGAACGCGCTATAGAAATGACCGATTATTCCCCTAATCAAATATCTTATCAAACGAATTCACAAGATTCTGGCTTGGTTGTGTTTTCGGAAATTTATTACGACAAAGGTTGGCAAGCGTATATTGATGGTGAAAAGGTGGATCACTTAAAGGCGAACTACACTTTAAGGTCTTTATTTGTGCCTTCTGGTTCTCATGACATTACTTTTTCTTTTGAACCTAGATCATTTTACGGAACCGTATGGGTGTCTTATTTGTGTTCAGCTCTTATTCTCTTTTTTGCACTTTTTATTGCCTTTAAATGGTTTAAAAACCAGGAGGTTGAAACGTCTCAAGTAAATGCTTAAGGTTTTAATTGTTAGTTATTATTGGCCGCCTTCAGGAGGGGGTGGAGTTCAACGATGGGTTAAAATGTCTAAATATTTTAAAGAATTTGGGTGGGATCCAATAGTATTCATTCCTGAAAACCCAGAATACCCAATTGTGGATCGTTCATTTGATGATGAGGTTAAAGATATTCCCGTTATTAAAGGTAAAATTTGGGAACCATCAAGGTTTTTGCGAAAAATGGGTGCTGGAAAAGAGGCAAACTTAAGTTCAGGATTCGTGTCCGACAAGCCGAGTCTAGGTCAAAAATTGGCAATCGCGATACGGGGTAATTTTTTTATTCCAGATGCTAGAAAATTTTGGATAAAGCCTTCCGTTAAAACACTATCTACTTATTTAGATTCTCATAAAGTAGATGTTATAATTTCAACCGGACCTCCTCATAGTGCACATCTGATAGCCTTTAAATTGAAAGAGAAGTTTAAGCTTCCTTGGATTGCTGACTTTAGAGACCCTTGGACTAACATTGATTTTTACAAGGACCTAAAATTACGCGCATGGGCGGACGCAAAGCACAGGCGTTTGGAAAAAGCTGTTTTAAACTCTGCGGACGTAGTGGTAACAATAGGAAAAACAATGGGGAGTGAAATGAAAACCTTAGGAGCTAAAACAACTGAAGTAATAACTAACGGTTTTGATTTACAAATAAACTGTCAAAAGCTTGATCAACAATTTACTATTACTCACATGGGGCGTTTAGGAAAAAGCAGAAATCCTGAATTGTTGTGGAAAGTTTTAGCGGAATTAACACAAGAGAATGATGAATTTGCTAAGTGCTGTAAAATTCAATTAATTGGAAATGTTGATGGGGAGATTAAAATCTCCGTAATTAAAAACGGAGTAACGGAATATGTGGACTTTGGTAACAGCGTGAGCAATCAAGAGTCTTTAAATGTTCAATCTAGAAGTCAAATGTTGCTGTTGCTTATTAATGATACACCAAACAGCAAAGGTATTTTAACAGGGAAATTCTTTGAATATATTTCCGTTAAAAGACCAATTATTGCAATAGGTCCTTTGGATGGTGATGCAGCTGAAATTTTAACAAAAACAGCTTCAGGCCAAATGTTTTCTTATACTCAACACAAACAGTTAAAAAAGCATTTACTAGGAAGTTTTGAAAAATTTAAAGAAAATCGATTAGAAATTAACTCAACCGGAATTGAGGAATATAGCAGGAAAAATTTGGCTAAAAAATACACTGAATTATTAAACACTTTGGTGAGTGAGTAATTTATTACCCACATATAACCAAGTGATTATTTATGTATATGAACAGTTTTGCCTGTGTTTTGATGGGCCAAAGATTAGCTTGGAAGAGCTCAAAACTTTATGTGAAAGCAGTGAAAACGAAATAGAAGAGTTGTTAAATTTAAACACTTTAAAGCCTGTTGGACGGGTTAATTTTAAATCATTTCATGCACCTGTTTTTTTTGCTTCTGAGAACTACCAAGAAAAGGAAGTAGTGAAGCAAGGAAAAGTACAGTTTGATGTATTTTTAAATTCTTTTTTGCTTTTATCCGGGTGGCAAGAGTGGATGTGCGAAAGCACGGACAAACAAGATCGTTTTCCTTATAGCTGCTCTTTACAGCACAAATTTGATTTTGTGAAAATTCCAGCAGTTACTATATATTTTGAATTTTTAGCCCAAGTAATACTGGAAAAAGGTTTGGAATGTAAAGCAAAAAGGTTTGACAGTAATGTAATATTTACCCATGATATTGATCAAGTCCGTTCAGGTTGGTTCGAAGACATTGGCTATTTTATTAAGAACCCATCCTTTAAGGGTGTTTTTAAGAGTGTTAATGCAGCTTTGGGAAAGATCTTAGGGAACAAGGATTCTTATCACTTAGCGCTGCTTAAAATGCAAGGGATTGACAAAAAAAATAACTTACCTGCGATCAGCTTCATGATGACTGAAAAAAGCCATGATGATGCAGACTATGATTTAAAAAATTTACTGGCCCTTGACTTGGACAAAAGTCAAAGAATTGGTTTACACCCTGGGTTTGAGACATACAATAACAAGGAAAATTTTTCCAAGCAATTAGAAAAGTTGATAAAATTGTATCCTTCATCCGAGAAAATAGTTCGTCAGCACTACCTAAAATATAATGTGAAACAAACGAATAAAATCCACGAAGAATTACAAATAAAAGAAGATTATTCCCTTGGGTTTGCAGAACATTATGGTTTTAGAAATAGTATCGCAACACCCTTTCATTTGTACCGATTTGATGAAAATAGGGCCTCTAAAGTATTAGAGGTACCATTGTACTTTATGGACGGGACATTGCATCATTATTTAAACGATACCTCTTGGAAAGGGAAAGAAGGCGTTGTGAAAGAAGTTGAAACTTTGTACAATGAATTAAATATTTCATTTTCGGTGCTGTTTCATAATTCTGTTTTCACAGATCAAAAATACAAAGGCTTTACAGCTATGTATGAAAAATTGATTAATATAGTACAAGAGGGGCGACTCTCACTTTAGACAACTAGACATTTTATTGAAAACTGATAAAAGTCAATTGATAGTAGCATAATTAATTATGAATGTAGTTTTATCTTTAGTTATAATTTGTTGTTGATGTTATGAGAAAAAGTTTTCTGTATTATTTTATACCAAGCTTCCTGATTTTCTATTTTGTAGTAGCTTATTACCCCTTTTTAAAAAAAGAACAGGGTGAAATATTTCCCTTTTTTTCCTTCAGATTATATTCTACAGTTGATAATAATTTTGAGACATATGATTTGTTAATTAATCAAGGAATGGAAGATGAAACTTTTTTATTGTTCCGTAATAGTTCTTTAAATGAGCTAGAAAGAAAATATTGTAAATCGTTAACTCAAAAGGTAGCTCGAGCGGTCAAGCTGGACAAATTTGTTGATATTTCAGAGTATGATCACATTATTGGTAAGACAAGTTCGGTTGCGGTAGTTAAAATTTCTGGAGGATACATTCAGGCAGAGCGTGATGGAAAATTTGAAGTAGAAGTAGTAAAACAAATTAGATAATGAACGTCATTTTAAAATCTTTTTGGGAATTGTCGATTAAAAACGGCAGGTCTTTTTTGTCACATCATGTTGATAAGAGATATGACAGAGCAATGAACATAATTTCTATCTTTTATTTTCTTCTTTTTGTTTTTTCTGTACAAACGTTTAGTCCTTTCGCTATGTTTCCCGAATGGGACCTACTGCTAAGGTCTGAGCATTTATTTTTGCCTATTTGGAGTGTGAAATGGCTCCATTATTTGGACTGGGAATATGCAGTAAGAGGCGTTTTATTGTTTTATTTTTTTGCTAGTATGGTGGGTATGCTGTTTTTTCAGAAATCAAAATTGGTTCGGGTTTTGGTGTTTTTATCGTTGTTTTTATACGTTTCTTTTATTTCTTCTTTTGGAAAAATTGATCACTTTATGCACCTTGTGCTTATTGCCTCTTTTTTGTTAATATTTTTACCATCTGCAAGACATCTTTCTCGTAAAGTTGAGACCTTAAAAGTGGTTTTTGGTATTCAAGCGTTCATGTTTTTAGGTTATTTTTCTTCAGGTTTTTTTAAAATAGCAGGTACGATAAAACAACTTTTGGGTGGGTCCTTGTCTGTGTTTTCAGATGAAAGTTTAGGAATAAATTTGTCTAAGACAATGATGGCCTTTGACTTAAATTATTTTTTTACAGAATATATTTTAAACCATTCTACTTATTTTTTTTCCTTTATGTTGTTGGTCGGATATTTTGTTGAGCTATTAGCAGTATATATCATTTTTAAAAACCACTTACACCGCATATGGGGCTTTTTATTAATTGTGCTTCACGCTGTGATATTACTTACTGTTGGTGCTGATTTTACAACGCAGATTGTGGTGGTAGGTTTGTTTATAATGTTCAGCCCATTTACCGAAGCAAGTGGAGATTTGTCTGGAGATGTAAGATTTATTTTAAAACAAATCAAAAATCGTTTTGTAGTCGAAGAACCAAAAGAGCTGATTGTGTTTTATGATGGAGACTGCATCACCTGTAACAAGTTTTTAATGAAAATGTCAAAGTTTGATTTGCCGGATAATTTGGTGATTTCAGCACAAAGTGAAGATTACTTTAAAAAAATTATTAATCAATATTCAGATTTGACTACTATTGATTCCGTAGTGGTTCTTGAAAAATTTGAAAATTGTGAAAAAGTTAAAATTAAAGCAGATGCGATAACTTATTTGTTGTACAAATTAAGCAAGAAACAAGTGTTCCTGCGTTTTGCGTACCTACTTAGTCCTTTTGTGGCCAATTTGACATATGATGTTGTGGCCATTTTGAGGTCTAAAACCGATGAGAACAGTTGTTTAGTGCCGCCGAGTAATTTGCGAAAAAAAATAAGATTACTTTAAGCATCTCTAAGAACCTTGTTATTAAGTTTATAGTTTTGTTTCGTGAGCGAAATATTTTTTTTGCAAAAAAAGCTTTTTTATTTATAGCTGATATTTTCTTTTTTGGTCTGTACGAGCAAGAAAAGAGCCTTATCAAGCACTAATATTATTTAATGACTAACAATAACGATGGAAATAGCAATTAACGAATGTAACTGTTGTGGAAGCAAGAATTTTTCTTCATTCATGCAACCAAAGTGTTATTTAACTAATGAGGTTTTAAGTGCTGTAAAATGTGAAGAGTGCGGGTTTATTTTTTTATCACCGAGACCAGATCCAAAAAAGGGAGAAGATTATTTTAACAAAGCATATGCTGGGCACGAGGAATTCTCGGATCATGAGTATTACAGAGACCACGATAAAAAACTATATCAGTCGAGATTAAAGATTGAGGCAATTGAGAAACTAAATCCAATTGGCAAAAAATTATTGGATGTAGGAGCTGGCCAGGGTCATTTCATGAAAGAAGCCAAAGAAAGAGGCTGGGATGCAATAGGCACAGAATTATCAACAGAGGCTAGAGAAAGCGCAAAAAAGCTCTTTAAAATTGATCTTAAAGAGAGTTTCGAGGGTTTTGAGGAGTCTTCGTTTGATGTCATAACCCTTTGGGATGTATTAGAACATGTGTCGGACGCTAAAGGCATCTTGAACGAAGTAACCAAGCTGTTAAAAAAGGATGGTATTTTAATTATTGAAACGGTAAACATTGATTCAGTTGATTTTTTAGTACAAAAGGAAAAGTGGCACTTGTGGCATGTGGATCACAACTACTATTTCTCCATGGAAAGTTTAAGAAGTTATTTGGAGCAATTCAACTACAAGCAGATTCAATTTTTAACCGGGGCTGAAACTACGAAACAGGATAAGCGGACGGTTGGTCAGTATGTGAGAAAATACCTTAAGGATCCGCAAAAAGTTTTTCAGGAACTTAAAAGAAGGAAACTGATGAAGAAAAGTCCTGGTCAAATGCAAGGATATACTGTGATAATTTCTGCAAAAAAACAGTAGCTACTTCCTTGGTTTTCAAATCAATTTTAACTTGACCTTAGTCTATTACTTGTAAAAGAGTGCTGGTAAATTTTGCTTGGGAAAAATGTTGTTGGTAATGTTTTTCACAGTTTATTGCAGCAAGTTCGTAGTTTT
>JBLIBC010000123.1:0-7620 GCA_047632015.1 Glaciecola sp. | reverse complement strand
GTAAGCTGTGACTTTCAATAAATACTGGAGACCTGAAATAAGGCGATGTGTTATAAAATGCATCATTGTATCTTTTTGGGTTACTTATGTGAATTTTTACGTCTGCTTCTCTAACTAAATCGATGATATGACTTCCGGCTTCGGAACTTGGAGCAAAAGGAGATTCTATTAGACAGTGTTTTTGATTTCTTACCAAAATTTCTGTTTGTTCTAAATTCCCAATTGGGTTCAGCACACAAAATGCATCTGCCTCGCCCATTAACTCATCTAATTCACCAAATTTCTTGTTTCTGTTAGTCGAACTAGTTGCATCAAAATACCCCTGAAACTGGCAACCAGCAACTTTACTAATCTGTTCAATTGAACGATCAATGTTTTTTCCACCTCCTACAATTCCAATTTTTAACACGAGTATGTTTGTTTTAAACAAATCTACACGGTAAGTTTCTTCAATTTCTGGTTTAGCTTTGTAAACAATTAACATTCTATTTTTAAAATCTACCATTTTTTGACCATGATTGACAGTTATAGACACAAAGGAATGAGGAAAAACATGCTTAAGGAATTAAGTGAAAAAGGCATCTCAAGTAGTCAAGTAATCAAGGCTATGGAAGAGGTTCCAAGGCACTTGTTTCTGGACAATGCATTCCTTGAGATTGCCTACGAGAACAAAGCTTTTCCTATAGGTTGTGGGCAAACGATATCACATCCATACACTGTTGCTTTTCAATCCCAAATGTTGAATATAAAAAAGGGCGAAAAGGTATTAGAAATAGGTACTGGTTGCGGGTACCAAACAAGTGTACTTGCAAAACTAGGAGCTAAAATATTTTCTATTGAACGTCATCGACCTTTATTTCTAAAAACTAAGGAGTTGTTAAAAAAATTAAATGTGAGGGCCACTTTATTTTATGGAGATGGATATGCTGGTCAAAAAGCATTTGCTCCCTTTGACAAAATTATTGTCACAGCTGCAGCTCCACACATACCTACAGCACTAACGGAACAACTTGCCATAAATGGACTTATGATCATCCCTATTGGTGAGGGAAAACAACAAACAATGATGTTCATTACTAAAAACAGTGATGGCACAATTAATAAAGAAGAAAAAGGTGCATTTTCTTTTGTGCCAATGTTGGAAGATAAGGCATAAGACTGTTTCAAACTTAATCGCAGACTGCACTGATTTATCTACTCCACGGCCAGTCTGACTGCCTTGATTAAATTAACGACTCTCCATTACTGTCATGAGTCAGTGCATAACTCATCCAATCAAAAAATGGACGAAGGGCTTTAAAAGCATCATTCACTTTTTTAGCAAAATCAGGGCTTAAAATCTCTTCCTTTGTGAAATCTTTCCGTATCAAAAACTGTTTTAGCTTCAATAAATCTCCTGCTGAACTCTCTTTATCATATCCTCTAGGAACGTTTTTCAAAGCGTCTCCATGCAACCCTTCGATCCCAAAGTTTTCAATAAATTTTTTAGAACTAACAATTTTCCTAAACTCGCTTTCATCCTCTACAATAGCATCTCTGATTAATTTCATGTCTTTGGTCTCAGGTTTCCAAAACCCTCCTCCCACAAAACATTTATCTTGCTCTATGTGGAAATAGTAACCACCACGCAACTCAGAGGTCGATCGTTTAAAATAACCAGCCCAATGGCTTTTATAAGGAGACTTATCTTTTGAAAACCTGACATCTCGATAAATCCTCATCAATGATTTTTTTCCTGACGCATTACTGATGTCATCATGTTTATTCATTAATGCAAGCACCTCATCTGCAAACCCAATTGTATTCTCATGTTGTGAGATGTAACGAGGCTTATTCTCAGTAAACCAATCCCTGTTGTTGTTTTGTTTTAATTCTTTTAAAAACTGGAGGTTATCTTTTGATATCGTAGCCATTATAATGCTTCTTCCTTTAATTCATAGGAATAATGCCCTACAATTGCATGCCTTTCAAAAGACAAAATTAATACATGTAATAAGTTCTTATTTTCACTATCCAAATACAACAACGGACCATCTATTCCTATTTTGTGACTGTCTATCCAATTCCCATTCTCATCAGTCAAATATGCGAAATAAGGATTGGTGGAAACTTTACAATGTTGAGAATGCTCATACGTTTCATAAAAAGTATGGTTTCCAAATCCCATAGAATTTTGCCATCCTTTATTTACCTCATTCGCCGACAAAACTGGGATTTCTTTCAGGTTTATTCCAGACAGTATTAACTGCGTCCTTTTAGCAGAATCTGCTGTATTAAATGTCACTTCAACTTCCAGCAAACTGTCATTAGTTAATCCTTTTGCAGTCACAACTCTGGAAATGATCTTATCAGGTGATGCTAACCTGCTCAAATAAGTCACTCTAGGGTCCTTAGTATTGTAAAAACCTGGAGGACTAAAAGTAGCGAACAAAGTACTATCCGTTAAAAAATCTTGAATTCTAGTAGTGTTTTTAGGATACATAATGTTTTGATACTTTTTATCTCGTTCCCCAATTTTTAAATACTCTTCGTTATTGTGGTTTGTAAATTTCACTTCTTTTTCACTGATTACTTCACGTAATTCTGATAGTGCAATTTTTTGATTTTCAGGATCTATCCAATCCTCCAAGGAAGCTGCATATTTTTTGAATTCTTGGCCGTTTCGTTGTTCAAATAAATCAGCAAACAATTCTTTCGGGAAAGTAAACCACCCATGATAATACCCCTTGCTTTTGTCGTTTTCCTCAGCATAAGCAGCTACTTCCCATAAGTATGTGTTTAAACAATTTCTTGCAATATCAATCCTCGTTATTTGTTCTAACTCATTGGTTGTTGCTGAAAAATGTGTTTCGTCGAACTTTACTTGATTCCTATTCCATTCTTGATTAACCACTGAAATTTGAGACAAATAATCATTGGATTTAAACCGGTTTTGAATAGTTGGGATAAACTCCATTAAAGACAAGGGAGCAAAAGTAATGGTATCATGTCCATTTTCTGTGAGCATAGTTATCGAAAAAGTACTGTCCGAGCTTTGAACAAATCTTATACTGTCCAATTTGATCTCTAGAATTTTTGAGTGAGACCTTCCAATATCAGGATTGTCGGGATACTCGCTATCATCTAATTCTACTAATGGGCTTACCCATTGGCTAATCACATTTTTACCCTCATTCATTGATGGCTTAACCACTGAAGTGTCACATGATGTTAAAACTATACATGTGGTCAATGTTACTAAATACAAGAAACTTTTCATACTAAAATTTTAAGTCTCTAAAAGTAGAAAAGCATTCCCATAAAGTCAAATGGATTATCGGTTATTCCCGAATTATAAGTACGTTCCTCTCCTGCACATTGATTATTTGATTCCCCGCTGTTCTACCTAAAAAGTGTTTTATTAAAAAATGCAACCAAAACGCTCTTGCACTTTCGCCGTTGGAGGGTCAGTGCCTTGCCCTCCAACGGCATGTAATCGTAACTTGCCTGAATGCGGTAGTTCTTGATTTAGTGCAACGTAATCTCGAACTACAAAACATAGCCCCTACAGCGTAGGTTATCCAGTATAATGGAATCTTTAGGTAGAATAGTGGGGAATCAATTTGATTATACTAAATTTCTCACTTTACAACTCTCATTTCGTTAAAAGGTTATAAATTGTCGTAACAACGACGCATATTATCTAGAACCTTAATTATCTTTGAATAAATTAGATGTTTTTTATGATTGAAAGTTTAACCAATAATTTAAATAGCTATAAAACATTACTAAAAAATCTTGATAGTGATGACTTTTGCAAGGAAGTATCGATTCTTTCTAGTAGCAGTGTTGGTCAACATTTAAGGCATGTGTTAGAGTTTTATCTTTGCCTGTTTTCAGGATTAAAAAAAGGAGAAATATGTTATGACGAACGAAAAAGAGACTTACTGCTTGAAACCGACAAAGATTATGCAATCAAAACAATTGACAATATAATTCTTGAACTAGGTACTTTCACAACTGATACTCCCGTAAAACTAAAAGTGAGTTTATCCAGTAAAGACAACAAGTTCTCCAGTATTAATTCCACAGTTTACAGGGAGTTAGTGTATAGTTTTGATCACAGCGTACATCATCAAGCTCTTATAAAGATTGGTTTAAATGAATTAAATCACAATGAAATTGACGACAACTTTGGTATTGCTCCGTCTACCATAAAATACAAAAAAGAGTGTGTACAGTAAGCTACATAGCGCATAACAAAGGTTTCACCCTTACCTCAAACAGGGATGAATTAGCATCTAGACCTACTTTACCTCCTGCCGAATATGATATAAATGGCAACTCACTTTTTTTCCCAAAAGACACCTTGGGTGAAGGTTCTTGGATTGCATGTGATAAAAAGGGACAAGTTAGCTGCCTTCTTAATGGTGCGTTTGAAAAACACAAACGGATCTTACCTTATAACAGAAGTCGTGGTAAAATTTTATTAGAGAGTTTTTCCTACCACAGTATTGAAACATTTTTAAATCAAGTAGATTTAAACAAGGTGGAACCGTTCACATTAATTTTGGTAAAAAATGAAATGATTAGCGAACTAAGATGGGATGGGAATAAAAAGCACATTAAAAAACTAGACGCAGGAAAAAACTACTTGTGGTCCTCACCTACATTATACCCTGCTGATGTCATCCTTAAAAAAGAAGGCTGGTTTAACAAATGGATCACAAAGTACGCCGAAGACACACAAAAAAATATATTAAAATTTCACAGTACAAGACACGGTATTGAGCCAACAAAGGACGTCAATTCAAAATTTAATAGTGACCTACAAACTGTTAGTATTACTCAAATTAAAAATACAAACAACAAGGGAATTATGGAATATCATGACTTAATGAATAAATATATTAACAAAATAGTTTTTAAGACTGACAACCATGAATAGTAAGTCAAAAAGCGGAATTGCAGTAGCTATTGCTTGGCCAGAGACATTGTGCAAACAACCTGGAGCCTGGTACGACAGCATTACTGCTTTATTGGGTATCAACAAGGGACATTATTACAAAGTTGGTCATGCCGCTTTGTTATTAATTGACCTCAATAAAAAAGAAGCCCATTATTATGACTTTGGAAGGTATCATTCCCCTTTTCAATATGGCAGGGTGCGCTCGGCAGTTACCGACCATGATTTAAAAATCATCACCCCAGTAAGCTTCAGTGACGGTGAAGTGGATAACATAAGGACAATACTGCAAGAATTAAACAACAACAAGAGTTGTCATGGAGATGGGCTATTGGTTGCAAGTGAAACAAACATTAATTTTGAAAGCGCACAAGAGAAAGTATTGGAGTTACAAAACGCCTCACCGCTAAAATATGGTCCATTTATAATCAACGGGACAAATTGTTCGAGATTTGTGAACACGGCACTACTTGCTGGAAAACCAAACCTATACCAACAATTATTATTAAGGTTGACTGCCAGTCCAACACCAATGTGGAATATTAAATCTCTTGGTGGTCAAATTATACTCAGAAAATTAGGGCATGAAACACATTGCCTTGAAAACCCATATATTCCTCTGCAACAATGAGCGTGGAAGGCTTTACTTTGAAAGGAACATTGGAAGCTCCTAAAAGACATACTTCCGTTCCTCAAAAAGCCAAATGGTTGAGTGGCGAAGGCGCTGGGTCATGGTTTCACATTGAAAAAAAAGCAAACGGGTTTTATATTTCTAGGTATGCACCTTCAGGTGAAATTGAATGCGAAGGAACATTTAAAACAACATTTAACTTTAAAGTGAATGAAAAGTACGAAATAACCTATCTTAGCCATTGTGCGCAGGTAAACGTGATTCAAAATAACGATAAAATAAAATTTATTCTAGTTATTAAACAGGAATAAAAATTTAAATTTGACTCAGGTGTTTTTGGCATCATATATGAGTACCGTTAAACCTATTATTAAATATCTTATACCATGAAAAAAGCAGTTTTACTATCCTCATTATTTATAGCAATCGTTGTCTTCAGCGCTGGAATCAATTCAAAAAACGCAGCTAAAGAGACAAAACCTGGAATAGAATTTTTTGAAGGAACATGGGCTTCCGCTCTTGCTCAAGCACGAAAAGAAAATAAACTTATTTTTCTTGATGCTCATGCCGTTTGGTGCCGACCATGCAAGTTGATGAAAAAAATAACTTTCAAAGATTCAGCAGTAGCAAAATTTTTTAACGCAAATTTTATCAACGTTGAAATGGACATGGAACGTGGAGAAGGAAAAGAATTATCTAAAAAACTAGATATCAGGGCTTACCCAACATTATTTTTTATCAATGGAAAAGAACAGGTCATCAACAAAAAAGTTGGCTACCTTGATGCCGATTCCTGCTTGTATTTCGGGAAATCAGTCATGGTTAAAAAATAACATTTATTACAATTACTGCGCTGATAATTTTAAAGATTAATAAAACCTTAAATGTTTAACAGCTAATCCATTATTTTGTAACTCTTTGAGCGACAATATTCCAATTTCAATGTGTTCTTTTGCAAAATTTGCTGATACTTTTTTATCACTATCTGCAGTTTTTACACCCTCAGGCGTCATCGGTTGATCACTAACCAACAACAAGGCACCTGTAGGGATTTCGTTATAAAATCCAGTAGCAAAAATTGTGGCAGTTTCCATATCGATCGCCATACAACGAATTTTTCTCAGGTAATCTTTGAACTCAGCATCATGTTCCCACACCCTTCTGTTAGTTGTGTAAACAGTACCTGTCCAGTAATCTTTATCTGCAGATCGAATGATTGAAGAAACCGCTCTTTGTAAGCTAAACGCAGGAAGTGCTGGCACTTCAGGTGGGAAATAATCATCCGAAGCACCTTCGCCTCGAATAGCTGCGATCGGGAGCACAAAGTCCCCTAATTTGTTTTTCTTTTTCAATCCTCCACACTTTCCTAAAAACAAACATGCTTTTGGTTTGATAGCCGACAACAAATCCATGACAGTAGCTGCATTAGCACTTCCCATCCCAAAATTTATCATCGTAATTCCGTCATGAGTAACAACCGGCATCCCCTTGCTTTTATCTTTTATTTCAGCACCTGTGATTTCGCAAAATAAAGTCATATAGCCTTTAAAGTTGGTCAACAAAATGTACTCACCAAAATCTTTCAATTCCATTCCTGTGTAACGTGGTAACCAATTCTCTACAATGTCTTTTTTTGATTTCATCTGAAAGTATTAATGTTTGTTCAAGCTATTTTGTCAGTTGCCTTGCTAAGATATACCTTTGAATTTCATGCAAAGCCTAAATTTCCCCAAATATAACTTCCGATTAAAAAAAAAGGAAGATGTCACGTTTATATTTGACGTAACCCGAACGAAATGGTTACAATTAACTCCTGAAGAATGGATTCGACAGCATTGGATTCACTTTTTAATTGACGAAATAAAAGCACCTATCCCTCTCATTGCTACGGAAATAGAAACTAAAATTAACACCCGAAAAAAAAGATCAGATATTCTAGTGTACAAGGACAATGTTGTAAAAATAATCGTCGAATGTAAAAGAAGCAACGTGACAATAAATCAAAAAACCTTGGACCAAATCCTTGTTTACAATAAAAGTTATT
>JBLIBC010000122.1:0-7794 GCA_047632015.1 Glaciecola sp. | reverse complement strand
TCGCATCGGTTGACAGACCTATGAGTTTTGAATTAACCTTTTCACGTTTTATCAAATATTAATTTATGAAAAATATTTTACCACTACTAGCATTAATATTTTGCGTTTTTACTTTTGAAGGGCATAGTCAGGAAGAGGAACCTCCTAAGGACCAAGAAGAAGCCATTAAAGCACGAAAGTTTTTTGGGACATTTTTATTATCGCCTTTCGCCAATTATACTAAAGGAAAAATTACTCCTTCAGCCTCTCAAAGTAAAGGGTATATTTCTGCTTTTCAATCCATGGCATTCATGTTTAATTATGATGCTCGGTTTAACCTTGTGCAATTTGGCGAGGAGTCGGCTTTATCAATAAGTTTATCTCCTACGATTGGAGCTGGGTTTTCTGATAACGCTGATTTTGAATGGGCAGAAACAGGGATAGGTCAATTCAATTTGCCTGCATTTATAAGTTTTGAACATGGTGCTGGCGCTACTTACACATCCTTGAAAACAAATGGAATCTCTTTGGGTGTTGGTGTAGAATATAATTATGCTCCATTTGTAATTGTGGATGAAGACGATAACGTTAATCAGGGTGAAATTGCAAATAAGGCAATTAAATCAAGTGTTTTACCAGTAATGTCTCTCACCTATAAAAGGTGGAGCAAAAAAGGGTTTATGTTTATTCAGCGGTTAAAATATGGGTTCTTAAATTACAGTACTAAGATTGGAACTGGGACAGTGGATAGTAAACTTGTTACATTTTCTTATTCATTTGGTTTTTCATTTTCGTAGGTAATAATGAAAAAAGCAATCATACTATGTGCCGTGTTATTCTTGATAGGAAGTATTTCCTACGCACAAACTCGTAAAAAAACAATGGCAGAAATTCGCAAAGAGCGAATGTCCAAAAAGAAGGAAAAAGAGATTTATGCTGAGGAGAAAAACCCAGCATTTATGGTTACGGAGGGTCCTTTAAAATGGAAGAATGAATCGGCAGTTGTATTAGCTTACGAGCATACTTTTAAATCAAATCGAAAAAGGATTGGTGAAACTGGACCAGCTATAGGAGGGCTTGTTTTTGAAGAAACGATTAGAAAAAGGGTGAAATTACAGGACGGGAGAGCAGTAGCAATGTTTTCTCAAATCTATTTTTCCCAGAGCAATGGAGACAAATACATACATGTTATAAAACCTAATGGTAAAGAGATATGGGTTGACATGAGATTAGCTGTTAATGTGGTAACGAATGTTCCAGTGTACTATCAGACAAGTAGTAAAAGTAGTACAATACGGTATTCAAAAGTGGCCATTCCAAACTTGGAAATCGGTGATATCGTAGATTACCGATACGGAGCTGTTGTCATGTTTTCCTCGAAAACTGATGGTTTCGACTTCCCGGTAATAGATTTTGATTTGGTAGACAATTTTCCAATTGTGTATTCTAAAGCAATATTTGACTTAGATAAACAAACCTATTTGACTGCAAAATCTTTGAATGGTGCTCCACCAATTCAAGAGTTGATTACAGATAACGGACATAGGAATTTTTATTTACTTCATAATGATGTAGAAGCTGCTGATGGTGAGCGTTGGGATTATCCAATAGTTCAACACCCAATGCTAAGGTTTCAGTTAATTTTTACGGAAAGGAAATCAAAATACGGTCGTAAAACGTCGTTTTTACCAAAAGGTAAACAATCACTGAGAACTACAGTGAACTATAACGACATAACCGATAGAATTGATAGCTATTTAAAATTTGAACGTCCAACCGATAAAGTGACATCGTATGTGGGACATGTGATGCGAATCATGAAGCGGTTTAATAGCAGCGCTTCAGATGATGAATACATCAATAAAGCTTACTACATCATCCGACAAAAAGCTTACCATTCTAAAAATTCATTTGGCAGTAAATTTTATTCTGTGCTTTCAGAGTACAAGCGACCTGATCCACCTGCTAATGATGGGATTTCCGACAATGATTTTCTGCATATTTGGGTAATGTTAGCCGAAAAAAATGATTGGAATTATAGCATCGGATTAGCTGTTCCTAGGTATTTGGGAGGTGTAAAATCTGTTCTTACCTTGAATGATTTTGAGCCTTACATCATTGTTAATGGACAAAGTATTTTCAATTGTACTAAGTCCTCTGTTTTAAATGCTGTTCCATCATATTTGGCTGGAAGTGAAACTGTGGTTTTGGGTATTTCGGGTAAATCACCGGCTGTGAATTTGGCTTCAAATGATCGCAAGAAAAACTATACGTTTAAGCAAGAAAGAATACAGGAGCTTAATTCAGAGGTAAATTCTTATGATCAATACTTTGATTTGAAACTGAATTTAACTGACAAAACGGTTGCAATGAACGACTCAGTTGTTTCAAAAGGAAAATGTAAATCATATTATTCCTATTCTGTTTTTTATGGAGTTGATGTGTGGGAAGACGAGCACAAACTAACAGGTGTTGGAAAAAGGAAAACTAGAAAAAAAACTAAAAAGTCGTCAAAGACTCTTGAAAAAGAGAGAGTGCAAAAGGGCGAAGAGGCTGCGGACAAAAAAGTTAAACTAGAATACATTAAAGAGATTCTAGAATCGGAAAACTTGAAGGTGGTCTCTGTGGAGGATTTTAAATTAATTCAAGAGGGCAGGTCTACTGCCACACCTGAACGAATTTTCACGATAAACGCTACATTAAAAGATTTGATAAGAAAAGCAGGTCCTAATTATTTATTTAACGTAGGCAAAATCATTGGTGATCAGGTTATAATTGAAGACCACGAGAAGAAAAGGGTGAATGACATTTATTTGAATTACGCTAAAACCTTTCGTTACGTCCTAAATTTTGATGTCCCTGCAGGGTATTCATTAGCTGGTTTATCCAAGCTTGAACAAAAAGTGGATAACAGCATTGCCTCGTTAAGCATAAAAACGAATAAGACGGAAAATCACGTGACGATTTCAGTGGAACACAAGTACAAGAAAAAGGAGTTTAAAAAAGAACAATGGCCTAGCATGATTCAAGTTTTAAAAGCTGTTGAGGACTTTTATGACGCAAAATTGATGCTGAAAAAGGGTTGATTTTACTGTGTGAAAATGACGTTGTTCAAGTAAAATTCTTTTAGCTTTTGGTGGGCTAATTTGAACTTGTCGATGTGGTTAGCTCCAATGTAGCCTTTTGGTACTTTGATTGTCTTAGAGTAAGTTAAGATGTGGTTTTCAAAAGTTAAGAAAGCGTCAATTTCAAATTCGTTTGTTTTAGCTGAAACACGACCAGGTAAAAATTTCAACTTCCAATGATTAGGGATCTCAAAGGTGGAGGTGCGTGAAACATGATAGTAAGCTTGGAATGCTAATTCATTTTGAGTGCTGTCAAGTTTTAAATCAATCAGCTCCTTATCGTAGGCGTACTCCATGTACACTTCTCCATCAAATTCGTTTATTTTTCTGGATATTTTATACTGCATGTCTAGGTTTAAAGCGGACTCTCTTTGCTGACAATTGTTGCACACAACGGTATAAATATTATACGCAGGGTCATCAACGTTTGAAAGATAATTTGCCATATAAGCCACTTTGTATTCTTTTTTTCGATGCGCTAACCCGTACAAAAAACTGTTTTTTTCATCACGGACTAAAATAGCATGTCCTTTACCTGTAATCAAGTCAGTAGTAACTACAAATTGATTCTTTACTATTTTGGAATCTAAGTGTCCTGTTTCATCTGGAACATACTTGATTAATGCTTTATTGTCACTGTTTTCAATCATGGTAGGCCTACCTCTTATTCGATAAGCATTTTCCCCAAACGCTTGATTCTTTTCCGTTGGGTCTAAGAAATAGGTCTTGCCCTCCAGTTCAATTGAACAAATCATGTGGTTGTCTACGTAAAGTGATGGAAGTGAATAATCATATGGAATACTACTGGTACCAATCCACGTGAGCTTGGCCTCTAAACCGATTGATTTTAACATCGCTTTACACAAGTTTGCCATTCCTTTACAATCCCCATATCTGTTTTCAAAAACATGATGGGCTTCCATTGGTTTGAATCCTGCTAAACCATTTTCAAAGGCGATGTACCTGATGTTGTCTTGAATCCAGTAGTAAATTGCTTTAATTTTAGCCTCGTCTGTACTTATTGTAGCAGTGAGTTCTTGAGCTTTTTTAGTGTAGTTCTCCTTGCCGTATTCTAGGTCTTTAATCAATGAATGATACCACTTATATAATTGTTCCGTCGACCCTATTAGAATAGTTTCTTTTTCTTTTTGGGTGTATTTTTTACTTATGATTATCAGGTGTGGATAGGTAAATGATTTAGGTCGCTTGTAAGTTCCTTTGTTAATTTTTTTAGCATCAGATAGCTGGTAGGTTATTCTTGAATATTTACGACCATTCTTTGAAACTGTATTGGTTGACTTCCTAATACCAAAACCATCAAAGTTGAATTCTTTTACTTCTATTTCCATCCATTTAGGGATGTCAATGATAATTTTCCGGTTTTTAATGGCATAGTTTTCATGAAAAAATATTCGGTCGATGTACTTTGAATCATAAACAATGTTTTTAGTTTGAATGTTGGTTTGTTCCCCTAAAGGGCCCAAATTAAATTCGTAATATCGGTACCGATAATCGCTGTGAAATATCCCATCATTTTCAAAAGCATTGTCTGTCATTTCATTAGGAGTAAATCTGGTTTTGTTTCGTGTAAAGAAAGTGGAATGGATTTTTGACGCAAGAGAATAAACTTGATAATCGGAAAATGATTGATTATCCGACAGTGCAATCAGGTCATTTTTTTCGTTTAGGATTATTTGTAATTTACCATCTTGATCCATTTCTGAATGTTTCTTTTTTCCAAGTATAAAATCAACCGTCGTAATGTTGTTAAGGGAAATGTACATTTCATCGGGAAATTCGGATTGAAGAGCTTTCCCTTTTGCAATTCTTTCAGTAACCTTTGAATTCTTTGCCTCCATGATGCTGGGCAAAAAAAGTAGGATGGTTAGCACGTAAAAAAAATGGATTGAGAACTTCATGAAGTTAATTTTTTATGAAATTAATTAAAAGCAAGGTAAAAGCGAAAGACATTTTAATTGAGAGTATCTTAAATCATGAATTTTAACATCCTATATTTTGGCTTTATAATAAAGAAATCCCATTCAAGTTTCGATGTGATTAAGATTCGTTCCCAAATTAAACACTTCATTCTTTTAAACACCTTTTTGTGCAGAAGCCTTTGAGGTTTGCACGCATTACCCAACAGGTATGTTGTACATTTATTTTTTGATAAATAATAGCACAAAATGGCAAAAATTAGAAAGCAAGAAGCACTAGATTATCACAGTCAGGGAAAACCAGGAAAAATTGAGGTTATTCCAACAAAACCATACAGTACACAAAGGGATTTGTCGTTGGCATATTCGCCGGGAGTTGCTGAGCCATGTTTAGCTATTGAAAAAGATCCTGAAACAGTTTATGACTATACTGCAAAAGGAAACTTGGTGGCGGTAATTTCAAACGGAACGGCGGTACTAGGATTAGGTGATATTGGTCCTGAGGCTTCAAAGCCTGTGATGGAAGGAAAAGGCTTGTTATTCAAAATATTTGCTGATATCGACGTGTTTGACATTGAAGTTGACGCCACTGACATTGACAAGTTTGTGGATACTGTAAAAGCAATTGCACCCACTTTTGGAGGGATTAATTTGGAGGACATCAAAGCACCAGAATGTTTTGAGATAGAACAACGATTACGTGATGAATTGGATATTCCAATCATGCATGATGATCAGCATGGAACGGCAATAATTACCGCTTCAGGACTGCTGAATGCTTTAGAATTATCCGGTAAAGAAATTGATAAAATTAAGATTGTAGTTAATGGAGCTGGAGCTTCGGCAATCAGTTGTGCAAAATTATACTTGGCCTTAGGTGCAACCAAAGAAAACATCACCATGGTGGATTCTAAAGGTGTTATTAAAATGTCTCGTGGAAACCTGACATCAGAAAAGGAAATATTTGCTAATGATGCTGTTAAGGCTGACACATTGGAGGATGCTATTAAGGGGGCAGACATGTTTTTAGGACTTTCAAGAGCTGGAGTTTTAAGTAAGGACATGGTGAAATCCATGGCGCCTAATCCAATTGTATTTGCTTTAGCTAATCCTGATCCCGAAATTCCGTACGAGGATGCAATTTCGGTAAGAGAAGACCTCATTATGGCAACTGGTCGATCGGACCATCCAAATCAAGTGAATAATGTACTGGGTTTTCCTTTTATATTTAGAGGAGCTTTGGATGTGAGAGCAACATGTATCAATGAGGAAATGAAACTTGCAGCAGTTCATGCAATTGCAAGTTTGGCAAAAGAAATTGTACCCGAGGAGGTAAACAAAGCTTACGGCACAAAAAATTTCGTATACGGCACCGAATACATCATCCCAAAACCAATGGATCCACGATTGATTACAGTGGTAGCGCCAGCAGTTGCTCAAGCTGCGATGGACAGCGGTGTAGCGAAAAGACCCATCGAGGACATGGGTAATTACAAACGAGCCTTGTCGTCAAGAATGGGGATAGATAGCTCGTTGATGCAGCAATTATCGTTCAGAGCCAAACAGAATAAAAAGAAGGTAGTGTTTGCTGAAGGAGATAATTACAATGTGCTTAAGGCGGCAATGTTGGTAAAAGATGAAGGGATTGCTGACCCGGTTTTACTAGGGAATACTGATCTGATTATGAAGCTGGTAGAAGAATACCAGTTGGATTTTACGGAAGATGACATCATAGATCCACGGAATTCTAACACCTTGAGTATGAGGAATGATTTTGCTCAACAGTTTTTTGAAATGAGAAACCGCCGGGGCATGACGCTAAAGGAGGCGAAAAACAGGATGAGAAACAGGAATTATTTTGCGTCCATGATGATTAAAAATGGTGATGTGGACGCCTTAATAACTGGAGTTACTAGAAAGTATTCAAGCAGCATTACTCCGGCTCTTCAAATAATTCCAAGAGCCAAAAATGTGAGTAAAATAGCGGGTATGTATGTTATTTTGACAAAAGATGGCCCCTTGTTTTTCTCGGATATTACCATCAATGAAAACCCAAGCGCACAAGATTTAGTGGACATTACAGTTTTAACTTACAAAAGTGTAAAGCAATTTAACGTGAAGCCAAAAATTGCCTTACTGAGTTACTCTAATTTTGGATCTTCAACAAACGAAGAGGCACTAAAAGTAAGAGATGCGGTAAAGATCCTGCACAAAGATCATCCTGAAATAATAGTTGATGGTGAATTACAAGGGAATTTTGCCTTGAACGCTGATTTGAGAAATGACTCTTTTCCGTTTTCTAAATTGGGAAGTAATTCTGCTAACACGTTGATTTTCCCTAATTTATCTTCAGGAAATATTGCTTATAAGTTGATTCAAGAAATCACCAATGATGATGTTATTGGGCCAATTTTGTTAGGGATGGACAAAGCCGTTCACGTCCTGCAAATGGGCAGTTCGGTAAGGGAAATTGCAAACATGGCAACACTTGCTGTGGTAAACGCTCAAGTACTAGAGAATGATAAGAAGTAGGTGCTGCTTTAACTTATTTTAATAAATCCCTTAATTCAGTAATAAAAGACACGTTATTCCGTTTGTTACTTTTATTTTAGCGCTGCTAAATTACACTCAAATTTTCAAGAGACGAAATTGGGTTGAATGTGCAGTAAAAGCAGGACAAAATGATCAATCATATAAACGGGAGGTTAATTGAAAAATCCCCTACTCATGTAGTAATTGAAGCAGCCGGTGTT
>JBLIBC010000121.1:0-7803 GCA_047632015.1 Glaciecola sp. | reverse complement strand
CAGGAATTTCCAAATGAAATTTTCTTCGGACAATTCGGCAAAGCACATTGCTCTCTCAGTCCAGGCACTAAAGAAGCACACTCAAGTTCATGGACATCTTTAGCGTCAATGTTAAATTCACTAGACTCACCAGTACAGGGTAGGGTGTGCAGTATTGACAGGGTTGGAAGAAATGGAATGAAATGGTTAGTAGAAGATTATGGAAGTAAGGTAGGGAAACAGGATAAAAAAGCGATTAACTCTAAATGCAAACACACATTATACAAGCTTGATGTAGCAGGTAGCCCATTTTTAGATATCGCCCCTTTGTTTCAGTACAAATTGAGATATAATTGGAGAGGTAAGTCTTGTATTGATAACTGCGGTTCATAAGTCCCACTTCTATACAAAGAAGTCCTTACTCTATTTGATTTTCAACTGTTTAAGTAAAGGTCTTGATTTGTTGTCCTTCTAACATTGATATTCACTGAAGACTAGTACTAAACTTCACGTCATGCCAAAGGCGTTAGTTAAAAAACTGGCACCAGCCCTTTGAAGTGTGCGGGTCTGAGAAACGAGGACAAAAAAAGTTCAACAGTATCTACTGTGTTCTTTTTTTAGCTAAGATGAAAAGGAAGCTGGTAGTTTTTTTACTGTCGGCCTTGATTTTTTGCTTCGTTTTTTATCAAGAAAAAATGAAGGGTTTTGCTTCTTTGATCAAAAGAAGACTTTTGTTTCTTTGGGTTCAAAGAAAGGTAAATCGTACAGAGTGCAAGCAAAGCGAAAAAATGAGATTTAGAATTATTCCTTTACTTCATCAACAGCACTCATCATCTCCCTATACTTCGCAGATAAAACTCCTATCAATTTAGTAATCGCATTCATCGCTTTAGCGGTATCAGCAGATACCGGTTTCTTAGAAGCCTTAAGCATCCAAAACGCGTAAAGTCCGTTAATACAAACCTCCACTTCATCATGAATTTGTACTGCTTGCTTTTTCTTTAACTCTAAAATAAAGGGCTTAGCGGCATTGTAAATGAAACCGTAGTTTGAATCCTTGACATTGTTTAAAAGTGAATTGTGCAAATAAGAAAGTTCCACAATCAAATCCCTCAACTCCAACAAATGACCTTTTGATTGCAGCTGTTGTTGCTTCATGTTTTTAATCAACCCTTTGAACCAATCGACTTCCATTCCATGTTGGTTGTCATCCAACCCCATTTTATCGATGATGGTTTTTTGGATAGTATCAAGGTTAAACTGAGAAGTTCTAATCAAATTCTCAATCTGCCACATGTAAAGAATGTACTCAGCAATACTGCTTTTGCGTTTTTCCTGTGCGATGAACATAAAACTATTTAGCGTGTTTTTTATTAATGATACTTGCTAAGTTTTTAGTCACATTATTATCCTCATTAAAAGGAATAACTAAACGTAACTCAGCATTATCAACTAATACATAATCCCAAGCCGCTTTTTTATTTAATTCAGCCATAGCATCGAAAATAATTTTATCTCTTTCAATACCAAACTGTTGCTTTTGTTGCATCAAATTTTGCTTTTCTCTTTCAAGTTCAACTTGTAATGTTTGTTGTTTTTCCGCTCCTTGTCTTTGAGCATCTTCCATGTGAGCTTGCACCAACATACCTTTGTTTTTGTAATCTAACAATTCCATTTGCTTGCTTTCGTACCAAGTCTGAAATTCTTTTTCTTTTGCGGCAAAGGACTGATACAACCTTTGTTCTTTGTTGATCATGGCTTGAGTTCTTTGCTTTAAGTAAGTACAACTAGCTACCAATTCTTCCAAATTAAAATAAGCTACTTTACTTGCAACAGCCTCTTTTACTGCAACCGAGGATGTGTCACCTGTTGGAATAGTATCAGCAGAGACCACACCAGCAACCTCTTCGGTTTGAACCTCCTCAGCAGGCTCTTCTACAGTTGTATTTGAATTAAAATGTAACACATACAACACCACTACAGCAACTCCTAATACGATATTTACTAAGCTATTTTTGTTCACTTTGATTTATTTGTTCGTTAATATATTTTATTGGATCTCACTTGTTCGTCGTTCCTCCTAGGTTGTTCATTTATATTATTCTTCGTACTCACTTGTTCGGAGAAGACCGAAATAAATCATATTTCTCCTCTTAATCTCAAATCTCCTCCGTTGTTGATAAAAAAATTCCTTTCTTTATTCAAGCGCAAAAATACTTAAAAATTACGCAACCTGTTTAGCTTTTTAGTATTTTGAACAAGCTTATTTTACCATTGAATGAAGAAGTATATTGCATTAACAAAAGAAAAGACTGGGCGAGTGCTGCTGATACTATTGGGAGTCATAGCCCTAGTAGCTTATTTGCTGTCCCCTTCATTAAATCAAGACACCAATTATCATTTATTCTCCGATCAAACACAATGCGCTGCTGTTCCAAACTTTTGGAATGTCATCACTAACGTTCCTTTTTTAATGGTAGGTGTGTTAGGGCTAATTAAATCGAAATATTTCACCAAACTAAAGCTTCAAAAACAAGTGTTTTTTGCGGGGATATCTTTGGTTGCATTTGGTTCCGGTTATTACCATTGGAATCCCAACAACAGCACATTAGTATGGGATAGACTTCCAATGACCGTTGCATTCATGGCTTTGTTCTCCGTAATTATTGGGGAATATTTCAATGAAAAACTTGGGAGAAAAACATTCGTACCCTTGTTAATCACAGGTATAGCATCAGTTTTTTATTGGGTGCTTTTTGACGATTTAAAGTTTTACGTACTAGTTCAGTTTTATCCGATGCTTGCCATTCCAATCATTCTTATTTTCATGAAACGAAAAAACCAGTTATCATGGGGTTATTGGGCTTTACTTGTTGCCTACGTCCTGGCAAAAATATTTGAGCATTTTGACCACGAAACTCATGACTTCCTATCATTCATCAGTGGTCACAGTATCAAACACTTAGTTGCAGCTTTGGGAGTTTATTGCTTACTTTACTTTTATCAATTCAAAGCAACAAGAAAATGAGCTTTATAAAAGGAAGATTAAAAAGTTTTAAATATGCGCTTAAGGGAGCGTACATCTTAGTTACAACTGAACACAGTATCATGGTGCAATTGTCCCTAGGAATCGGTGTCACTGGTCTTGGATTTTACTATCAGGTCAGTAAATTAGACTGGATAGCTCAAGCGCTGACAATAGGAATGGTTTTGTGCGCTGAAGGACTAAACTCTGCCATAGAGGGTATTTGCGACTTTGTACATCCAGATCATCATGAAAAAATTGGCAAAATTAAAGACATAGCCGCAGGAGCTGTTACTTTTACAGCCATCGCTGCGCTGGTCGTTTTTTGCATTATTTATACCCCCTATTTTTGTGCATAAAAAAAGGGAAATAAAATTAATTATCACCCTTTTTACTATTCGAAATTGATTCCCCGCTGTTCTACCTAAAAAGTGTTTTATTAAAAAATGCAACCAAAACTCTCTTGTACTTTTTCCGTTGGAGCGGCAGTGCCTTGACCTCCACCGGCATGTTATCGTAACTTGCCTGAATGCGGTAGTTCTTGATTTAGTGCAACGTAATCAAGAACTACAAAACACAGCCCCTACAACGTAGGTTATCCAGTATAATGGAATCTTTAGGTAGAATAGCGGGGAATCAATATTCTAAAACTTTACTTTTTCTGAACTTCAGAAACAACGTGACTTCCATTATTCCATGTAATTTTAACCACATAAGTTCCTTAACTACAACAACTTAAATCCAGTACTGCTTTTCCTTTGACGTCAATCGTTTGAAGAATTTGCTCTTGAACACCTGACAACCTCAACTCACTTGCTGGTGAAAAACTCACCGTTGTGAAACCAGAAGTTGGGTTTGGATAAACATTAACTCCTCCTTTAACAATTCCCTGAACTTCAGTACAAATATCAACCTCGGTTGTTATAGCTGCTGATTTTACATTGTTAACGGTTACACAAGTCGCTGACAAATTCAATTTACACGTAGGCGCTTTCCTATTTTCAGGGTTTTCTTTCGGCTCATTTTATTTAGCCTACACAGCTTACCAATGGAAACATGGTACTTTTTAGATATCCTCCACAATGAATCCCCACTTCGGATTCTGTGGTATCGAATTGATCTTGCTTTTTTAGCTAAGTCAAAACTTTGCTTATTTAACGTAAGCTCATTTTGTTTCAAGGTAAAACTTGAATCAGTTAGTGCAAAAACTTCAGCCGGATTAAATGGCTCACCCAAATACCTCATTTCTAAGTGCAAATGACTTCCAAAACTCCTACCTGTATTTCCTCCTTTTCCAATCAAGGTGCCAGCATCTACCACATCACCAGATTTTACAAGCAATTTTGACAAATGCGCGTACAAAGATTCTAAGCCATTAGCATGCCTCACTACTACTACATAGCCATAAGATTTGCTGTATTTGGCGATACGAACCACCCCTTCAAAAATACTGCGAACGCTGTCACCTTTGTATAACTTAACATCAACGCCGTAATGAGGACGCCCTTTTCTCCAGCCATATTCGGAAGTAATTCGCCCTACCACTGGTGATGAAAACTGACATGAATCCTTTATTAATTTTATAGTAATGTTGTTATCAATTTTCGTAAGATTTTCACGCTTACCCCAAATTGAGGACTGTTCCCAATGGCAGTAATCATCATAAGCAGGTAAATACATTAAGCTGTCTGAAATATCCCATTGTGAGCTGTCATTGTACAATGACATTACCGGTAGATTAGCGTTCAGGGCTGAAATACTGATGATGCAAGCCACAAAGATGGCTGTAATTTTACTAATCATGCTGCAAAGTTAGCAGATGAAGTACATGAAGATTACAGGGCTAGTATATGTTATTCACAGCAAAATGTGCATCTGCTATATAGCAACTTGATTTTTAAGCTGCTACATTTTAAATTTTGCAGTAAGTTCTTTGAAAAACTCATCAAACAATTGCTCCAATGCTGCTTCATTTTCAATTAATACAGGAATTCCATCTTGTAAGATTGCCCTGTTTTTAATTCTATTTGACATTTGCTTAAGGATGTTCTCCAAGCCCTCAATGGTTTGATATTGCAACATCCATTCTTGCATTTTCATGATGGGTGCTACCATGTTTATTCTTTCAGTGAGGTTCAAGTTATTTTCCTCGTACAATACGAATAGGTTTTTAACATACTCGCTCAGTTCAACTTCCGAATATTGCAACCATTTTTTTGCTAAAAAATAATCAAAACACATGTCTACGATGATGGCCGAAAACCTTCCTGAAACGGGTCTAAAAATGTCTACACACTTTTTTACTAGCGCGTGCTGATCAGTAAAATGGTCAATCCTCCGGTGTAATAAAACGCCTTCCTTCACTAAAGGGTGTACATCAGCCATTTTTTTACCTTTTACAAAATCACCAAAGGTGTTTCCAAGCATTATCAATGGCTCATCTGGGGATAAATAGGAATGTGCTAAAAAATTCATTTCAATTGTTTAAACCGTTCAGGTAAGGAATTAACCGTAGCTGTAATAATAGTAATTATTCAGATAAAAAGTTGCTAATTTTACACTGTAATGAAACCGTTATTTAAAAACAGACATATATACTGGATACTTCAAGTTTTAGGCTGGGGGTCCGCCGCGGTTTTGAGTTTAATATTCAAGTATTTAACCACTTTACACATTACAGACAGTGATATTGGATTAGCGGTTTTAATTTTTGTCTTAGGAATTTTGTATTCCAACTTTATCCGATTCGTGTACAAGTATTTCAAATGGCACGAGCAAGATTTAGTGACTATTTTACACAAAGTGGCACTTTTAGCAGTATTAACCGCAGTAGTGAAACTGTTGACACTTCAGGTCCTGGTTAACATTTGTCCAGATACTGTTCATCAATCTTTTGGAATTGTTGGTTTTGCACAATATGCAATTAGATTTAGTATCCTTTACTTTTTTTGGGGCGTTTTATATTTCATTGTTTACTTTTTTACCAATTTCAAAAAAACAGAAATCATTAACCTTAAAAACAAGGCTCAAATGAATGCGGCAAATCTGAACAAACTTAAATCTCAATTGAATCCTCATTTCATGTTCAACGCTATGAATGTTATTCGAGCTCTTATTGATGAAGACAGTTCAAAAGCAAAAGATGGTATTACTCAGTTATCCAATATCCTTAGACATACTTTGAATGTCAATCAACAAAAGTTGATCACCATTAAAGAGGAGTTAGAAATTGTCTCCGATTACTTGTCCTTGGAAAAACTGAGATTCGAGGAACGATTACATTGGGAAAACAACATTGACCAAAAATTCATGCGGTATTCGATTCCTCCGATGTTACTGCAAACCATTGTAGAAAACGGCATCAAACACGGAATTGCTAACCTGGTACAAGGTGGACAGATAAAGCTTCATGCTGAAGAAACCGAAGATGGTTTTAGTGTTTGCGTTGTAAGCGATGGGCAGTACAATGAAAACAACAAAAGCAAAGGGTTAGGACTTCGTAACAGCCGAGAAAGACTTTTCGTAATATTTGGAGACCAAGCTGAAATCACAATTAAAAACTTAAACGATCATCAAGTAATTTCATGTGTTCGTTTACCTAAACAACTCGAAAAATGATCAATACGCTTATAGTTGACGATGAACGTTTAGCTAGAGTTGAACTAACACAACTCCTCAAAGCATATCCTCAAATTAACGTAATAGGCGAGGCTACAAACGGAAATGAAGCTGTTGAAAAAATTGAATCCCTTAAACCAGATTTGGTTTTTTTGGACATTGAAATGCCAGGTAAAACGGGGTTTGAAGTACTAGAAAATCTATCTGTAGTTCCTCAAATTATATTTGTGACTGCTTTTGATGAGTTTGCTATCAAGGCATTTGAATCAAACGCCCTGGATTATGTCCTAAAACCAATAGTCACTGACCGCCTTGAAAAAGCCATCAACAAAGTGGAGGACAATAAAATGAAAGCTTCCGATGAAAAGCTGAACCGAGATTCTCAAATATTTATCAAAGACGGCGAAAAATGTTGGTTTGTAAAACTGGAAAAAGTCAGGTTGTTTGAATCTGAAGGGAATTATGTTCGCTTGTACTTTGACGAAAACAAACCTCTTATTCTAAAATCGTTGAACAACCTTGAATTACGCTTGAACGACAAGCAATTTTTCCGAGTATCTCGCAAGCACATCATCAACTTAGCATGCATTGCTAAGGTAGACCCTTGGTTTAGTAATGGCCTTCGTGTTACCTTAAATACTGGTGAACACATTGAAATTTCACGGCGACAATCCTCCAGATTCAAAGAAGTTATGGCGTTGTAAAATTTTGGCGTTTTATTGATTTTACAGTAGATTTGAAGCACATCAACTCACTTCAATCTAACATGAGTACAATATTAGTCAGCTCCATACTCATCTTTTTATCAATTGTACTTTTTATCATTTTACTGATTAAAACCATCAGGAACAAAGTTAAAAAGGAACCTATTAAAGGATTGGTTTTACTGATTTTTATTCCTTTTTTCACTATTGGATTGTCCATCTATGACGGATTCTTGGTTTTGTCCTACTTAAATGACAACAAAGGTAAAATACTGGATGCTAGTCAAGCTGCAATCTCTGATACGATCGAATTTGGAACCACCGCATTATTCGAAGGCGTTGGCCAATCATGGGATGATTTTGAAGCTAAATGGGAGGATAAATTTGTCACAAAATTAAAGAAGGTGGACGTTGAAATACAAAATGTGATGACAGAGTCACATGATGACAAGCACGACATGGTCACCGTGGATCTAA